>JABSQE010000180.1 GCA_013214245.1 Hyphomicrobiaceae bacterium | reverse complement strand
TGGGCATTGTGGTGCGGATAAGGCTTATATTGTGTGAATTATCTAAAGTGTATTACCTCGCATTTGAATAATAATTCCAGATGTGCGCATATACTAACATGAGGTCTAGCTTTGACATTTATATCAACCCGGCATTGTGTGCAATCCGTTGTAATGGTAGCATATAAAGTGGTAATGCCTGAAAGTTACGATGTTTTAGTTTGGCACGTGGTGGTGAAACACCTGAGCTAGTTCGCTATTCTTGATCAACAAGGGCTGTTTTCTTAGTTAGGAGAATAATTTGTAACCATCTAAATAGTTATAGATACAGCTTCGTTCGCCTTTGATATGAATTACATAAAAAAGGAAATAAGCATGTCGATAATACTAAAAATAGATAACTTAATTGTAAAGCGTAGTGAACGCTACATTCTTACTGGAGTTGGTCTAAGGATCGCGTCTGGCACGGCTTTTATCATTACAGGCCCTAATGGTGTTGGGAAAACAACCTTATTACGTGCAATTGCTGGCTATGTTCCTCTCTTGTCAGGATCTATAGTTATAGAAGGTGGTGATCCCGAGTTTGAGGTCTCGGAGTACCTGCATTACATTGGACACAACAATGCTATTAAACTGGCTTTAACAGTGCGTGAAAACCTTAACTTCTGGGCAGGATTTCTTGAGAGTAATAATAAACTATGCCACAATTGTGCTCATTTGGGTGAACCGGAAACAGTGGAGGGTGCACTCGAACGGTTTCAATTACATGAATTAGCTGAGTTGCCAGTAGCCTATCTTTCCGCGGGACAGAAAAGGCGTGTAGCTCTGTCACGGTTGTTGATTGCTCCGAGACCTATTTGGCTACTTGATGAGCCAACAGTAGCACTTGATAGCTCGAATGTTAAGGTGCTGACTGACATTGCTAACGCACATCTTAGAAATGGCGGGCTTATTCTTGCTGCCACTCATTTTCCTTTACTTTTTGAGATATCTTACGAACTAGAGCTTTCATGGCCTAATAGGTATATGGAAGATGAAATAATGCTAGGAGATATCTGAAATGAACGGTTTTGGTCTCTTACTACTACGAGACATTCGTCTCGCACTCCGAGAGGGCGGAGCTATCGGTATAGCATTGGGATTCTATCTGATGGTTGTGGCATTGATTCCTATTGCAGTTGGCCCAGAGCTAAAGATTATGGGAAAGATTGCACCCGGTATTTTATGGGTTGCACTATTGTTATCAGCGTTACTCTCACTGGGACGGATTTTTAAAGCAGATTTCGAAGATGGTACTTTAGAGATTATTGCCACATCAAGCTTGCCACTTGAGTTATCTGCAGCGGCCAAGAGTCTGGCTCATTGGTTAACCACAAGCCTGCCTCTGGCGATTGTTACGCCGATTGTCGGTGCATTATTGAATCTGGATATTTCAGCTATACCAATTATTGTCCTTACTATGCTTGTTGGAACCCTAGCCATAAGTTTTTTCGGTAGCATTGTAGCCGCGCTTACATTACAAACGCAATGTGGAGGTGTATTGATTGCGGTTATGGTGTTGCCACTTTATTTGCCAACGCTTGTTTACGGTACAGTAACCGTCTCTATCGCGTTGACTCCACCTGGTAGTCCATGGCCGTCTTTTTTATTGTTGTGTGCTATATCTTTAGCGTCCATAGTAATTGGTCCATGTGCTTCTGCCGCAGCGTTGCGCCATCATATGCAGTAGTAACCACTATTTAGTTATGTATTCTATATAGCTAGAAACTAGCTTTCATCTCGCTCTTCTATAAGAAAGAGTTAAAAAATCGAATCTTAATGAAATGAAAAAGCAAAGTTTAATTCAAAAATTAACAAGCCCAACAATCTTCATGGATACATCTAAAACAATATTACCAGTTCTTTCGTTTTTAGCAACTGGCATGCTCCTAGTAGGAATGTATCTTGCGCTTTTTGTTGCTCCCGTCGATTATCAGCAGGGACATACTGTGAAAATTATGTTTTTACATGTTCCCAGCGCATGGCTTGGAATGATGGGGTACGCGTTGATTGCCATCTCTAGCTTTGGCTATCTTGTATTTCGTCATCCGTTGGCTGATGTATCTGCCAGGTCTGCAGCTCTAATTGGTGCTGCATTTACATTGCTAGCTTTAATTACAGGGGGCTTATGGGGCAAACCGATGTGGGGAACTTATTGGGTATGGGACGCGCGCCTTACATCCGTATTGATATTATTTTTTTTATATCTTGGCCTTATCGCTTTGCGCAGTGCCATTGAGGATGAATGTCTTGCTAGCAAACAGACAGCTATTATGGCAATAATAGGTGTTGTGATACTACCGTTTATTAAAATTTCTGTTGAAGGTTTAAGTGTTCCATGGCTTGGTATAACATTACCAAGCTGGAATACATTACACCAACCTCCCAGTGTTTTACGTTCGGACGGGCCATCCATACACTCGTCAATATTAATACCATTGTTGGTTAACGCTCTAGCTTTTACCTTGTTGTTTTTTGCTATGCACATGAAAGCCATGCGTAATGAAATTAAGAGACGTAAAATAAAGTCATTGGCGATAGCGGAAATAGAACGAACACGATCGCAAGGCACGGCGGCAGAAGAGTAATAGTCATGGGATTTCAATTTTACAAAATTATTAGCTTGGGGGCATTATTTAATGCTAAATTTTGGGGAGCATGCTGTTTACGTATGGAGTTCATACGCTATAGCCTTACTAGTATTATCAGGATTGATAATTTGGCTTTTTGCTGTAGGTAAAATCTACTCAGCACGCCTTAATGATTTTCAAACGCGTGCTCTAAAACGCAAGCTAAATAACAAAGATAAAACTAGCTAACGATGTTATCCAAATAAGGGTGCTTTCGAGGAGATTATTATGTATATTCTCAGTAAGTTAAACTGGCTTGCCTTACCGTTTCTGGTTTTTATCGCCTTAATATTTATTTTCGGAATTTCCCTAAAAAAATCTGATTTGTCTGAATTGCCATCCGTTCTCGTAGGAAAAGTCGTTCCCGATTACGACTTTCCACCGCTTGATGGTTTAAATAAAGACGGTGTGCCAGTGCGTGGCTTTAAAGGCTCTGACCGTGCCCATAAAACTCCCTTGGCGATCAATTTCTTTGCATCATGGTGTGCGCCATGTATCCAAGAACATCCTGTGTTGAAACAGCTCGGCAGTGAAACCGGTATACGTATGATCGGTATTAATTATAAAGACCGCGTTGACGATGGCTTGCGTTTCTTAAAGCGACTAGGCAACCCTTTTGATCAGGTAGGTGTAGATCTTGATGGGC
>JABSQE010000018.1 GCA_013214245.1 Hyphomicrobiaceae bacterium | reverse complement strand
TTAAAGCTCTATTTAAATTCAGCTATAATATCAACTCTTACAATAAAGGTTAGGATTTCGACAAATTGAAGGTTTGATAACAACACTTCTAAAAAATCAAAAATCTAATTATCTAATGTGTGCTATCTTTAAAAGAGGAACGTGAAACTTGTAGGTAAAAACACGCTCAAATCCGACGAATTTGTATATCAAGAACTTGAATACGATATTTAATTTGACGAGGCGTCATACCAAGCAGTCGCGCAGCCTTGGCCTGAACCCATCCTGCTTCCTCTAAAGCTGCTATAACACGCTCGCGCTCACCGAGCTGTGGATCATTCCAAGCTTGCTTGTAATTTTCGCTGTTATTGTCGCAATAACTTTTTTCATTACCTGTTATAACTACCGAACTATGTGTACTGTCAGATTCACTTGACAGTACTAGTTTATCTGAGTTGTTAGATCCGTACGCTAAACGTCCACCCCCAACCTTGATTAGTGAAACAACGTCACGATCTATAGTTCCAGACTGACTCATAACGGCAGCGCGCTCTAGACAATTTTCCAGTTCACGCACATTTCCAGGCCAGTTATGACTCATTAAAAGTTTAAGGGCATTCTCAGTTACGTTTAGCGCTCGCCCCTGAGCTGTGCTGATTTTTGACAGCAGAAATTTTGCCAACTCCGGGATGTCCCCTTTGCGTTCTCTTAAAGGCGGCATATTCAATGGCATTACATTTATACGATAGTAAAGATCATCACGAAAATCACCATTTTCCACAGCAGTTTCCAGATTGCGATTAGTCGCGGTTATAATGCGTACATCAACCTTTAATGTGCGATTGCCCCCTACTCGCTCAAATTCTCCTTCCTGTAGAACGCGAAGAAGCTTTGATTGGAATGCCGTGCTAATTTCACCGATTTCATCAAGAAATAATGTGCCACCATCGGCTTGTTCAAAACGACCTTTACGCATGGTATTAGCACCTGTAAAAGCCCCTTTTTCATGACCGAACAACTCTGATTCTAAAAGATTATCAGGTAACGCTGCGCAATTAAGCTTAATTATCCTAGCACCAGAACGAGGTGAGTTGTCGTGAATCGCTTTGGCAATAAGTTCTTTACCAGTACCTGACTCGCCGCGTATCAAGACGGTTGTATTCCATTGCGCCACAAGACGAACCTGAGCAAACAAAGATTTCATCGTCTCAGTTCTTCCAACAATATTGTTGAAGCCGATCTGATTTCGAGCAATCTGATTCGGTTTATCCTTTTGCTCATGTAAATCCTGCTGCTCTTGCTCAATGGAACGGGCAATTTGGATACTTTGACCTAAGAGCGTCGCTAGCATTGCAACAAACTTACCGTGTCCTTTGACTGGGCTCAGGTTGCAAGGTGGCTGGCATGCTATCACTCCGCAGGGATCGTTATTTGCATTGAAAATTGGTACTGAGATGAACGATAGCTTTGGGTCAAAGGTCGGAAAGATCGTGGCGATGCCTACAACATCACTAGATCGTGTTTCAAAAGTAGATTTCCCGGCAGTCAAAGCCTCCAATAGAGCTCCGCTCATCGGGGCAAGCTGAAGGCTATCACAATTTAAACTACTGTGACCAGATGATACAAATACAGTCAGCTCACTACCTTCCTCGTTCAAAAGCCCAATCAAAGTGCGTGCAAATCTACCCTTATCTTGAAGAAACTTTAGAAGTTTACTTGCCATGTCACGCATTTCAAAAGGCTGAGCGCCAGTTGCATCTTTTAATAAACAGCTAATGGACTGAAGCATATCCATATCAGCTATTACAGAACAACTCATAGTAGTTGTACAATCTAGTTCAGGGATACGTCGCATGTCATACCTCTGATCACTGACTTTAACTGACTTCGCCCCGACTGGCGTCGGTTTTCGCTCAATTTCCATCATTAAACACGCGCCTTTATCGTTAAGAGTGGCATAAAGCGGCGTGATCGCCTGGCAATTCGGCAAAACATGCCACTACAGTGATTAGTTTCAAAGTGAAACCTGTAAATCTCAGACTAGCCAACACCTGTTTTTTCCACTTAAGCAAGACTTGTAGCTGAAGTTAATGAACAGACCATTACGTGAATTTAAGAGAAGAACGAAATTGTTAGATAGCAATCAATTACCGACATCCATATATCATATACTGTTGCAAATAATATCAAAGTTTAAGCAAATTTTTTTAATCCTAGATATTCTAATGTAAGATTGTCGGAAACTCGACAACCTGTCACGAAAAATTTTACTTTTTTACAAATATAAACATGCCAGTGTAAAAATTTGCTAACAAATTGGTCCAAGAGCCTAAGGAAGATGCATTTCATGCTCATTCACTGTGCAAAAAGCTCAGCCTAAAACGCTTTTATTAATAACACAGTAAATGTGTTAATTACTATGCACATGGCGCTCACCATGATATGTAAAAATAGCTATATTAGCGATTTGTATGCAGAATAAAATGATCTCCGTCACTAGTTATCAAGCACTAATGCACTTTTATAAAGTCGTAAACATTTAACTGAGATTCAGTACTATTAGTTGTAAGAAGGAACTGAAAACAACATGCAGAATTACTTGCTCATATTGCTTGGCACGCGATCACTAGTTAACAAAGCTGTGCCAACCTAGTTTCCCGGCCTATATCCCTATCACTGATGCCTCCTTAAAGGTTGATGCAGCGTCAGGGATGGGTTTTGCCACTACATTTATTTTGACTCTAGCTACTTTAGCAAGTTGGTTTATAAAAATATATGTTGATGCCGCTTAGCCTGTAAATATTAGAGAATCTTATCTTACATTATTGCAGTCGTAACAGTAATTCAATTCACTGAGACCGTAATCTCTTAAAATATCACCCGTGTGATATTAAGCACTTGTGATTTATTTGCCGTTGATTGCAACCAACTACACAGCCTTCCACGTCACTATCTTCAACGTACTGGAAGAGCATAGTTTCTCTGAAAGTTTATTATACGGATTTAATTTAGCCTTAAACTTCACACAGATAATGACTCGTAGTCGCGCGAAATTTGATGGCTCAGTCGGCAATTCCAAAAAAGTTTTCTAGAGCGCTCATTGCTTTCATCAATGCAGGCTTGCTCAATGGAAGTTTATGTAGCTCGCAAAACTAACCAACAACTAACTTGGTTTTAGAGCCTCAGATCGCACACTCAACGAGATAACTAAGCTCACGATTGTAGCAATCTCATCGATGCTTGTCACAGGCATATATTTTTAATTCTTTTTTATGTTACGTCAAAAAAGTTTTCTCACAGAGGTCAGCTCTATAGTAAATGAATTTTAACTGCTTTTATTTCAAGTGTTTCTGAGTTTTCAATCGGGATAATATAACGAGTAATGCGATGTTTTTAATAAATCGCTATATTAGAAATATGACTTTCAACTGAAAGCTAAATGGTTCTCTCATGGCATACAAAACTTAATATGAATAGTTACTAAAAATTATCAAAAATTTCAACGCTTAAATCTAAGTGCGACAACCTTTGAGCAATTCGTAAAAATAGTAAGCTACAACATCGTTATAGACATCAGCACGTTATTTCATAACGAGTTCTCAACTTAACTTATTAAACAATCTATTTAAGAGAAATCATATCCTCGAAATAAGATACGAAGTAGCATAGTTGTTAAGAAATAATTATCATTTTAACACCTACTTAGGCAGTTTTTATAGTTTTATAAAAACAAACTATAATTGTTTGTTATATCGTCGTGCAACTCCTACTATATATATTTATTAATTTGCCGATATTATACTCATTCAACTCTGCTCATGAAATAAAATACCAACCACCAAATCCAAGGCTTAGTATTTTTTTACATAAAAATATGTATAAATATAGAAACAACCTAATCTCAAAATGCTCATCTTCTGGGAGCAAAGCCACCTAGATAACGCACCAACCACCTAGACTTAGGCCCAGGCTGAGTGTTGTAATTAGATCTTGAATGAAGCACATTATTATTTCGATACATAGCTACATCTCCCGTCTTTAATTTTACTCCTATCTGATCGGTCTGAGCTTTTTGAATGGCGGAATGAAGTTCGTCAAGGGCCTCCTGAGAAGATTTAAATTTAGCACCTGCTGCAGCTTTCACCTTGGCAGAAAATCTAAAACCTTGGTTGTCTATAATCGCAAACTTTTTGTGTTTCATCTCTGATTGTCTAAAATCTTTTTCGGGAATGTTATCCTCGTCAAGTTCAAAATAATCTTTCTGCAAAATACATTTTGCATTGTCGCTGAGATGGCTCCAGACATCTTCATTTTCGATAAAATACGTTATGGCTGCAGGGTCTCCTCGCACCGCTCCTAGTATGCCTACTTCTAAACGGTTGCGATTAAGGACATCATCTACATGATAGGGAAGAGGTTGGGTGTAGTCTATACCATCATCCGAATTCGAACCGCCAGCAGCCAATATGTGGGTAGGCCCTCTATTTGGCGCAGCTTCTACCAAAGCACTCATCATCAACATGCTAGTTAGAAGTATTAGTTGGGGCTCTAGCTCCTTAGCACCAACAGCATTTATAGGCGAATCAGGCAACTCTTCATTCCTAGTTACAGGAACGTTCCTAAATAAAACCACACCTTCCAAACCATGCCTAAACTTTTCTGTATCACGTTGAATTCTCATATATTCTGCAAGCTGATACCTATTTAGGGTGTCTATAAAATGAGTATTTAAATATTCCTGTAACGCTACCATGCTTGCACGAGCTATTCCGTATACTGCAGCCCTCTGCGTTCCATTCAACGCAAAACTAACTACAGCCTTTCTGAATTCAGGTGTCAACTCAATTACTGTTTTAGGCGCCCTATAGTCAGCCATTACAATTGTACCTCTGATTTAAGCGGCAATCGATATTTCGAGAAACAACCATCAGACCCCAACCAAAACAACCCTATTCTTTCTTAGCCGTCAAATAAACTGAAAAAAAATCTCGGGACTAGCGCTGTCAACCAGGCCTTGCATGACGCTCGTTATCTCTAAGAGATTAGCAGTTTTCAATAACTGGGGTTGCTTAGCAATAGCCCCCCTAAACTTACAGTTTTATAAGAATATGATTTTAATTCTTAACTATTTTGCATTCTACTACCAAAGACATTTAAGCCTTTTACACAAAATTTTGCCAACCACTCGCATCCAGAAAGACACTGTAGTACTGTTGATTAATAGAAAAAAAACTGTATCAGCTTTTGTTTGCATCAAAATATGTAATACATTGTTGATCAAAGAATTTTGATCTTCTTAATAAGAGTTAAATACGCCAGCTTGTAAATCTCGTGTATCTCGAACTAAGTCGGATTTGGACATCGAAATATAACTATTATAATATGATTAGGATGGACATATGCCAAAATGCGTCACCAGCCTGGATAGCAAGTTTGATCTCACTGAAAAAAGTCAGATCTTGACTGGAGTGCAAGCGGTGGTTCGGCTTTTGCTTACTCAGAAAGAGCTAGACCGTCGCGCTGGACTAGAAACTGCTGGATATATATCAGGTTATCCAGGCTCACCAATCACTGCATTAGACAGTGCGCTAAACCAGGCTAAAAAACAACTCGAAGCTAACGACGTAATTTTTCAACCCGGGCTTAATGAGGATATAGCAGCAACTGCTGCATGGGGAACACAGCAAGCTGAACTTCGTGGTGAGGGAAAATATGATGGGGTGTTTGGAATATGGTACGGAAAAGGTCCCGGCGTCGACCGTGCCGGCGATATTTTTCGCCACGCCAATCATGCCGGCACTTCAAAATACGGTGGCGTACTGGCCTTAATGGGAGATGACCATGGCTGTGAGAGCTCAACATGCGCACATCAGTCAGAGTTTGCATTTATTGACGCAATGATGCCAATTCTTAATCCTAGCGGGGTCCAAGAGATTTTAGATTATGGTGTTTTTGGATACGCATTGTCGCGTTATGCAGGTGTATGGGTTGGCCTCAAATGCATTAAGGACAACATAGAATCAACAGCTACAGTGGATGGAAGTTTGGATCGTGTGAGTATTACAACACCGAATGATAACGACTTCCTTATGCCACCTGGCGGACTTAATATTCGGCTTGGCGATCATGCTGCAGAAAAAGAAAAGCGATTGCACAACTACAAAATTGCTGCAATTTTAGCTTTTGCGTACGTTAACGATATCGATAAAACTATCATGGATGGTGGCACTTGTCCACGCATTGGTATTGTGTCGACCGGTAAGAGTTATCTCGATGTCTGCTCGGCATTAGAATTTCTTAACATCGATGAAGCTAAGGCAAACGCCCTTGGAATACGATTTTATAAGGTTGGTATGACATGGCCACTTGAGCCTGAGGGTATTAAAAAATTTGTTCAAGATTTAGAACTAGTCATAGTTGTTGAGGAAAAACGCTCACTTATTGAAACACAAATCAAAGAGCAACTATTTAATCTTGAAGTTCGCCCACGTGTAATAGGCAAAAAGAACGAGAATAACGAGTGGCTATTTCCATCCAACGGAATTCTCAATGCACAAGAAATAGCAATCAATATTGGAACAAGCCTCGCTGCACTTGGCATAAGTGACGAGGCTTTAAATGGGTACGTTAGAAAACTAAAAAATTTAAAAAAAAATGAACATAAAGTAAAAGAAGTGTTTTCTCGTGTTTCATACTTTTGTGCAGGATGCCCTCACAACACTTCAACTAAAATTCCCCCAAAAGCACGCGCGTATGCTGGCATTGGCTGTCATTACATGGTGCAATGGATGGATCGCAGGACCGATGGCTTTACTCAAATGGGTGGTGAAGGAGCTAATTGGATCGGGGAAGCCCCTTTTTCAAAAAGGAATCATGTTTTTCAAAATCTTGGCGATGGTACTTACATCCATTCTGGAAGCCTTGCGATTCGCGCTTCAGTAGCGGCCGGAGCGACAATAACGTATAAATTACTTTATAATAACGCAGTTGCAATGACTGGTGGCCAAATTTTAGCTGGCAAACAAACACCACAGAGTGTAGCTACACAACTCCTTGCAGAAGGTGTGAAACGAGTTGACGTTATAACAGATGAGCCCCAAAAATATGGTCTCGGCTCCGGTATGCCGCGCGAGGTAATGATACATCACCGCCGTAAACTCATGCTTGTCCAAAAAAAATTGGCCGAAATTCCTGGTGTTACTGTTCTTATTTATGACCAAACATGCGCATCAGAAAAGCGCCGCCACCGTAAACGTTACCTTACTTCAGATCAAAATAAACGGGCCTTTATAAATCCGGCAGTCTGCGAAGGCTGTGGCGATTGCGGAATTAAATCCAACTGCGTTGCAATATTACCTCTTGAAACTGAGTTGGGGCGGAAGCGAGAAATCGATCAATCATCTTGTAACAAGGACTTCTCGTGTATTGATGGCTTCTGTCCAAGTTTTGTAACGCTACATGGAGCAAGTCTTAAAAAACTTAACTACAAAGCAACTCAACACGATGATTTCAGCAACATAATGAGGAACTTGCCAGAGCCAACATTACCCAGTCTTGAGCAGCCTTACGGAATAATTGTTGCAGGCATTGGCGGAACAGGTGTCGTTACCATTTCTGCTATCATTGGTCAGGCTGCCCATATCGATGGAAAAGGCTTTGGCAGCATTGACATGGCTGGCATTGCCCAAAAAGGTGGAGCTGTTACTTGTCATCTTAAAATAGCAAACACATCGAAAAATATCAAAGCTATCCGCGTTGGTTTGTGCTCTGCTGATTTTGTACTTGGTTGCGATCTAGTTGTTGCTGCTTCAAGTAAGGTGCTAGAAACGATAAGGCCAGACTCAACAAGAGCTCTAATTAACACTTACGAAGTTACCACTGGTGACTTCACCCAAAACCCACTTTTAGAAGTGCCAGCAAGAACACTTAAAAAAGTCATAACTAAACGCGTTGGTAAAGATAAACTTTTGTTAGTAGATTCGTATAACTACTCAGTCAAACTTTTAGGCGACTCCATTTTCTCAAACATGTTTTTATTAGGAATGGCCTATCAGTTAGGTGATTTACCAGTTACTTCGACTGCGTTAGAGAAGGCTATTGAACTTAATGGTACCGATGTTAGTATGAGTACCAAAGCCTTTCGCTTTGGGCGTCTAGCAGTTTATGACAAAAGCGTTATTGACCGAATAGTGCAACCTCAAAACCATACTGATATAAAATCATCACTTGAAGACATTATAGCGCTACGATGTACACTTTTAAAAGAATACCAGAATGATAGATTGGCAATAAAATATAGAAACAGAATAAACTGGATAAAAAAAAACGAGGCAGAACTCACCCCGAGCTTGACTGGCTTAGCAGAGGCGGTAGCATATAGTTATTACAAACTTCTAGCTTACAAGGATCAATATGAAGTCGCGCGCCTACATACTAATAACGATTTCAAAGAACTCCTTGAAAAAAAATTCGACAGAGTTTACAAAACGCATTTTCATTTAGCACTACCTTTCTCCTTTCTCTGGAGGTGTAAAGAAAATAACGATTTTTCCTATAAAATTACCTTTGGCTCATGGATAATTCCTATCTTTAGAGTACTTACTAAGTTTAAATTTTTACGCGGTACTGCAATTGATATATTCAGCTATAGCTTTGAACGTAAACTAGAACGTAAAATGATCGCTGATTATGAGAAACTACTCGATCGACTTATACCAAAACTCTCTCCTACAACTCACGCTGTTATTACTGAGCTTGCATCCCTACCAATGAGCGTCAAAGGTTTTGGATGCGTTAAATTCAGCAACTATAAAAAAGCTACAATTAAACAAGGGTATTTACTTAATGAATTAGAAAAGCTTCAATCTTTAAAGGAAGTAGCTGACTAGCTTTTTTTGTAAATAAAAAATATCTCTTAATTAGTAACATTTGGAATGTTGACACAAGTACTGTAGTTTTCAGAAATAGATAAACTATTAAGCGGATAGAGTTAAAACCAATAATTTGTTGTGAGGTTAAAAAAGTTGAAATATGAAAGGTTTTAAAAAATCTCACGATTATTTAAAGTAATTGTCATTAGACAGTTTATAATAACTTGTTTACCAGCAAATCAATTTACTATAATTAGCATATTATTTGTCTACTATTTATGATAATTCTAGAAAAAGCCTTTAAAAAAGCCCGGATTCCGAGTTGAAGAATGGGATCTTAGAGAAAAAACACCAATATCATCTGGATTGAGTCGTGAACTATAGTTTTTTACCTGAAGATTTTGGAATCTCACATTTGTTAGCTGTAATATGGCTGTTTGGATGTTGGTTTTCTTATTCACTTCTATTGTCAACATTCGGGCGTGGATCTCTAAACGCACAACTGGCCGTAGTTAGACGCTACTGGATGTCGTCAACCACTCGACGTATTTCAAAACCATTTGATGCTGTGTTGCTTGGAAACATGATGAATTCTATCGCATTCTTCGGCTCTGCACAACTTATAGTTCTTGCTGGAGTTTTATCAACATTTACCAATGTAAAAGTAATCCATGACACTATCTCAGATCTTGACTTTTTTAGTGATAAAAGTCTTGAATTGTTTGCCCTGGAAATCGGCTTATTAGCTTTGGTTTTATCTATGTGCTTTTTATCTTACACATATGCATTAAGAAAACTAATATACACCACCGTGCTTATTGGCGCTTTGCCTGACATATCAGAAAAATGCCCAACGCATGACACTATGGTTGAAGCTACCACTACTGTTTTGTCCGAAGCAATACGTACATTAAATTTTGGAATTCGTGGTTATTATTACACAGTCGCTACTATATGCATGTTTATATCTCCTTATGCTTCTTTGCTTGCCACTACTATTGCAACCATTGTGCTTTTTTACCGTCAGCTTATGACACCTACCGCACGAGCAATACAAAACTATGTGGAAGCTGCTCGAGAACTTAAACGATGAATATCTTTAACCTAAAGTTTCACCTAAAAACATCTAATCTTACAAACGTATAATTTTAAAATATATAGTTTAGTAGCAGCACCTATTTAAGCCTATTTCTATCAGGCTATATTAACTTATAAAACTCAGAGTAAGATTTTTAACAATAAACATACTACAAAATTATTAGCTGATATCAAAACTAATTTTTTGATATTTGAAGAGAAATCAATTTTTAACTGAATTATAAGTACTAAATCTCTAGAAAATAGACAGAAACCACTGAATTATGAAGTTGCAATACGCATCAAGCGTATAAACATAATTAAGTCTTTTGTATAAATTCTTGTATGTTCGTTCTTACCACATATAACAAAAGCACTTTGAGTTATGTAGTAGTTAGCTTTGATTCAATAGCATCCCAAATGAAAGATGCTACATCGATACCGGTAAAAGCCATTATCTCACGGATCCCGGTGGGAGATGTTACATTTATTTCTGTAAGGTAGGGGCCAATCACGTCAATTCCTGTGAATAACAATCCACGTTTGCGTAATTCCGGACCAAGCCGATTGCAAATTTCATGATCTCTAACAGTCAACTCCGCGTGCTCAACATGTCCTCCAACATGCATATTAGATCGGACTTCACCAACAGAATGTATTCGATTAATAGCTCCAGCAACTTTGCCATCAACAAGTATAATGCGTTTGTCACCCTGACCGACCTCATGGCAATACTGCTGTGTAATGAAGGGCTCATCAGACAAAAGCTGAAACATTTCTATGAGTGAGTTTAGATTTTTATCGTCTGGACGCAGATGAAAGACACCCGTACCGCCATTACCGTAGAGAGGCTTAATGATAATATCACCGTAGCGCTCACGAAAACAACGAATATGTGAAGAATTTTGTGTTATGATTGTTGCCGGCATAAGATCTAGAAAATCTAAGACGAAAAGCTTTTCTGGGGCGTTACGTACATGACTTGGATCATTGATGACAAGAGTTTTAGGATGTATGCGCTCTAGCAAATATGTCGTTGTTATGTATGCCATGTCAAAAGGTGGATCTTGGCGAAGCAACACCACATCAAATTGAGCAAGATTTAGCGTTTTTTTGTCACCTAATGCATAGCAATCCTCTGGTTTATCTTGAACTCGTATTGAGTATCCATCAGCAACCAACAAGTCTCCATCCAGAGTTAAGTCTGATGGTATATAATAAAATATATCGTGTCCGCGACGTTGTGCTTCTAATAAAATTGCAAAAGTGGAGTCACGGGCGATAGAAATTTTACTAATCGGATCCATTTGGCAGGCAACTCTTAAAGACATAACGATATCTTTCAAAACAGCGTTTTAATAATTATGAATAAAGGCTAGGCAGAATTTTCAAATAAGTTTCTACAGCGCACCGCTTAAGATCTTAAATGTATCTACTGCCTTCATCAAAAAATCTGCAATGACCATGTTTACAGGCACATGCCTCCACAGGGAGCAGTAAACTTTTTTAGCCAGTAGCTACATACAATCTGAATGCGAAATCACCTGTCTTAAAAACGAGTTTTCCAAATTTTGTTGGACTTTAATCTTGATCATGTTTCAAATCCAAGCAAATACTATAGACACGTTTCCTTGAAACGTTGAATTCCTCTGCAACTTGCTTTGCTGCTTTAGAAAGCGATATGTCAGCCAAGACTTGGTGTAAACGCTTAATTATAGCACCATCACTTATTTCTTTATTTTCTGGAGGAGCAACTACAACTGTAAATTCCCCGCGGACTGGTGTGTTGTAAGCCCATTCAAAAAGATCACTTAATAGCCCTCTTTTACATTCCTCGTATTTTTTCGTTAGCTCTCGTACCAAGACAGCAGGACGATCGCCTAAATACTCAATCAAGTCAGCAAGCATTTGACAAAGTCGATGCGGAGCTTCATAAAACAATAAGGTTGTAGGTACTTGTGCCAACATTTGAATTTCTTTTTTTCGCGCAGAAGATTTTGAATTGAGAAAGCCAGCGAACAAAAAACGATCTGTTGGAATTCCTGATATTGTTAGTGCTGTGATTGCTGCGGACGGTCCCGGTATAGACGTCACATAGTAACCCGCCTTGATGATAGTAGCTATAAGCTTAAACCCAGGGTCTGATATGGTAGGTGTGCCTGCATCGCAGATAAGAGCAACACGCTTTCCGTTCGAAATATCAGCTAAAATTTCTCGACGAACGTTAACCGCATTATGCTCGTGATAGTTTTTTAAAACTCGTACAATACCATAGCGGGCAAATAATTTCTGGCTTATATGCTTATTTTCACAATACACTTTATCTGCGATTGTCAAGACATATAGCGCCCTCAGGGTAATATCGCTCAAGTTTCCAATTGGGGTGGCAACAATATATAACCCAGACACAAATTGTTGGCTGTTTAAAGCATAAATTTCACGACTTATAGAATGAGCACACAAATTAAGCATTCGAATGTCAGTTCTATCACTGTTTAGTTTATTCGATTGTATTACCATAAATTATATTATTATCTAATTTTCACTTTGAGGTAAATCTTTAGCAGAAGATAGTTTTTGTTGGTAATTAACAAACGGTCCTGGTGTTACGGAAGCGAATAGGGCTACTCTGATTATAATAGACACGATTAATAATTAAAATACTAGCCATCAAACACACAAAATACAAAACTTAACTGTTGATCTACACCTTGAGCTTCAGAAATTCATATATCAGAATATTAGGAGCGGATTATGCACAAGAAATTCATTAAAAGGCTACAAAATTGTAATAGTGTCATTATTGCTAGTGTGATAGCTGCAGGATTGTTGCCTATGCTAAGCGGTTGTAGCATCAATCTTGAGAGTGCAGTCGCTTCCCAATTAACTAAAATGAATTTCATTACTCAAAAAACCGAAAATGAATCTCCGCTTTCTGAGAGAAGGATTGATACGAAAGTCGCGTTGCTACTGCCACTAAACGCCGCCGGACACGCAGCAATAGTCGCCAAAGAAATGAAGCAAGCAGCTGAAATGGCGCTTTTCGAAAGTAACTATTCTGGATTTCACATGCTTGTCAAAGATACCAAGGGTACAGCGGAGAGTGCCGCTGCAGCG
>JABSQE010000179.1 GCA_013214245.1 Hyphomicrobiaceae bacterium | reverse complement strand
GGAAACGATGAACGTGAACAAACTCTCAACCAGTTGCTGGTGGAAATGGATGGTTTTGAGGCAAATGAGGGCATAATATTAGTAGCCGCAACCAATCGTCCCGATGTTCTTGATCCTGCTCTGCTTCGGCCAGGACGTTTCGACAGACAGATAGTTGTGCCTAACCCTGATGTGTCTGGCCGTGAAAAAATTCTACGAGTGCACATGCGTAGGGTTCCACTCGCTCCTGATGTAGATGCTAAAGTAATAGCACGCGGGACACCAGGTTTTTCAGGAGCAGATTTGGCGAATCTTGTAAATGAAGCCGCTCTTTTGGCTGCAAGGCGTAACAAACGTCTCGTCACACACAATGAATTTGAGGATTCTAAGGATAAGGTCATGATGGGGGCTGAACGCAAATCCATGGCCATGACTGAGGAAGAGAAACTTGCAACCGCCTATCACGAGGCTGGCCATGCTATCGTCAACGTGCTGGTAGAAGGAAACGATCCACTTCATAAAGTAACCATTATTCCTCGTGGTCGCGCACTCGGCGTAACTATGAGTTTACCAGAGCGTGACAAGCTTAGTTATTCAAAGAAGTGGTGTAATGCAAGGTTATCTATGACATTCGGAGGTCGTGTTGCCGAACAAATTATATATGGTAAAGACCATTTGAATACCGGTGCAGCAAGTGACATCACGCAAGCTACTAATATTGCGCGGAGTATGGTAACTGAGTGGGGTATGAGTGAGAAGTTAGGTCCTCTTTTATACAATGAGAATCAACAAGAAGTGTTTCTTGGGCACGCTATAACTCAACGTCAAAATATGTCAGAAGAAACTGCCAAACTTATAGATGAGGAAGTGCGTCGCATTGTGCTTCAAGGAGAACAGCAAGCCTGGGAAATACTTGAAACGAATAAAGACAAGCTGGAGTCTGTCGCTCAGGCATTGATGGAATTTGAAACAATATCTGGTGAAGAATGTATGGCGGTTATGCGTGGTGAAAAAATTAATCGTAAGCAGGATGATTCAGATAACATAGGTCCTGTTGGTTCAGCGGTTCCCTCAGCAGGTTTAGCACGACCTTCTCGTGATAAAAATGAAGATCCAAAACCTGAAAGTATGAATCCTCAATTGACATAAAATCAATTTTTTCGAACTATCTTGAGTGAGTATCTCTTAAGCTGAGTTCATCAGAAACATCGTTGATATAGAACAATCGAGGCTGGTGATCAGAACTCACCACACAACTTACTAGCACAGACTTTTAACAATCGCATTTTCGTTCTTTAAAAGATGTCAATGACACGTGAAACTTACATAAGGCCCATAGGACTTTACCCAGCACAAATTGGCAATCAAGCTAATGGTGTCTGGGGTTGTCTTCGTCTCGCTTCTGGGTGGCTCGATTTTTCTGCTCTTGAAATAATCGAGCGTAAAGCTTTACAAATAGAACGTCGCATTACAGGTCTTAGTGATTTTATGGAGCTGGATTGGGGTCGTTGTACCTTAAGTGCATCTAAGACTTATGATTACCTTCAAACACCACGAGCCCGCATAAAAGGTCTGTCATTGGATAAACCTCGAGTTATGGGAATAGTAAATGTTACACCAGACAGTTTTTTCGATGGTGCCAGATATACAGATACTGAGGCCGCTATTATTCATGGTAAAAAGTTAGTAGATGAGGGCGCAGACATTTTAGATGTTGGTGGTGAGTCGACACGCCCTGGTTCGGATGCAGTTCCTGAAAACTTGGAATTGGATCGTGTGATTCCTGTTATTGAAGGTCTCGCTGGACAAGTTGATGCACTCATATCGATCGATACGCGTAAGTCATCAGTAATGCAACAAGCAATAAATTCAGGTGTTGATTTGATCAATGACGTGTCAGCTTTGACTTATGAACCTGATAGCTTAAAACTAGTGGCCAAAGCTAATGTTCCTGTGATACTTATGCACGCGCAGGGTGAGCCCAAGACAATGCAAAATCATCCGACCTACAGAGATGTCGTACTCGATGTTTTTGATTATCTAGAAAGCCGAGTAGACGCCTGTATTAGTGCTGGTATTCCACATAGTAGAATTATTATTGATCCAGGCATTGGATTTGGCAAGACGCTTGCTCACAATTTGAGTTTGCTATCTCATTTAAGCCTGTTGCATGGGTTAGGGCTGCCCATTCTTGTAGGGGCATCGCGTAAAAGTTTTATTACTCATTTAACATCCTGTCAAACCGCTGAGAAACGTCTATCTGGTTCGCTAGCTGCTGCGTGCCATGCCGTTTCTCAAGGTGTGCAAATCATACGAGTTCATGACGTTTTAGAGACAAGCCAAGCTTTGAAGGTTTGGCAAAGCTCTTCACAAGGTATTATGGATAATGTGATTGCATTATAAAAATAATGAGTAGATAATGCCCATACTTTTTATTAACTTTAAGCATATGATATTGAGGGCGTTTAGTAGATGGCTATTGTAATATATCAAAGTAGTTACCAACCCGAAAATAGAAAAAGCAAAATTTGGAACATTTTTGCTGGTTAGTGGCTCTAGGTTTTCTTTTGTATATTTCTGAAAATCTAAGATCTTCAACATAACTTAATAGTATAAACATCAATAATTTTAGGGATAAATTTCAAGAAATTTCATTGAGGAAATAAAGAAGAGATCTTTAGATAAGCTACAGGGAATAAACGGTTAATAGTTGATTGAAAATCTTGTTTATTCGATTTAGTAGCGTTTATAGAATTTGTGCTTATTTATGCTAGTTCTTTGAAAAGACATTGCAATTCTACTATATAGCCTTTAGTAGTTATCATAAAATTATTGTCAAGGTGCGGTAAAAAGTTTGAAAAGGTGTATTAGTGTTCACTATCCAGTCGATTATGCTTGTGTCGCTGGGATTCTTTATAGCCGTCTTATTTGCTTTTGTTGTCGCGCCCGCTTATTGGGCTCGAGCTGTACGGCTAACAACGCAGCGATTACAACAAACACTACCAATTAATGAAGCTGAAATACGTGCAGATAAAGATCGTTTGCGTACACAATATGCGATGAGTATTCATAAACTGGCGAGAACAGTTGATGCCGCTCGTATTTCAGTTGCTAGGCACAAAGTTGAGATCAATAAGCGAGATTTTAGAATTGGAGAGTTAGAACGCATCATAATTGAGCTTGAAAAGAATGTTGAGACAAAAAAAAATGCTTTGCATGTGTTTGAGCAAACAATATTAAATCGTGTGCCTCATATCGAGAAGCGACTAGCTCAAGCTCGCGATATCATATCAAAACGGGACACATCGATTTCTGTTCTAAAAAATGAAATTGATAATGTGAACCAAGCATTAGATAAGGCAACTGAGCTTAATCTCAAAAAGAGTTTAGAAATTGATTTACTTAAGAGCTCTTTCGCTTCACACCACCAACGCGCCTCTAGGTATCGTGCTCATCATTATACAATATTTAAGGGTGACATCTCGCTATTGCAAGCAGAGCTTGGTTCTCTAAGGGCTAAACAGCAGGTCTCAAAGATTTCTGAGCAACAAGAAATTTTAAGGAACAATACTAAATCCTACTCCAGACAAGTGGCAGTACAATACAATGATCTGAGTTTAAATTCACAACAATTTAATACTTTTGAGAAATATGAACATCTTGCAGAGTTTCTTAGTTCATTACAAAAATTAAATGCTAAGTCGCAAGATAATAAAGAAATGGAAGATCTCAAATCTAAGCTTCAGTCTCAAGAAATTGAAATAGAGAAACTCCGCGCATCGCTAAAAGTGTTTGAAGGTAGTAAGTCTGGGCAAAATTTAATGTCTATTCGCGATATATTTATCGTCCAAAAATCACGTATTGCATCTTTAGAAAAAGAAATAAAAGCACAAATTAATATAATCAGAGGATTGCATATAAAGTTAGCGTTAGTAAATGATCGCAGCGCACGCCAAGTTGCGTATCATATTAATCAAATGTGTCGACTTGGCGTCGAAATGTACCGGGAAGCCATGGTTGGCAGTCAACGCTTACATATATTGAATATTTCTAATCAGCATAGATGTAAGACAAGTAATATTGACAATTCTATAGAGGAAAATGCAGATACTTCGATCGATCTTTCCTCTATAACGGAACGACAATGTAAATCAACACCTAAAGTACAAACAAATCTGTTTACAGCGAATAGTGATTCTCCGTTTGAAATGGATGACTCTAAACTTCTATATCAGTCTGTTGTAGATAATAGAACAGAAAAACGTGATCCTGAAGAGGATGCTGTTACAGCACGTCTAGCATCTATATAGCTGAGGTCGTGGAAATAAGGTAGGCAGACGGTTATAATACAATACTTTTATTCTGAAGAAACTCTGATGAAGTATAATAAACGAAGGTTTTAAACAATGAATTGCACGATATCAAGTTGTACCTTGGCGAAGATTGCTTTTAAAATTTCAGCTTAAAACACTGAAAAAAAGTTAGGTTGGTGTTGATGGTCTAGAGACTAATCCAAGAAAGAGAACTTACTATAGTGCAAAGAGATTCAACCTTTTTGTTGATCTATAGCGCGTTGGTTGCAATCTGTTATTTCTCGCTGAAGACGCAACTAGAATTAAGAGCCAAAATCTTTCGCTAAAGTAAGGCTCTTTAATTTTATAGATATCATTTTTAGAGCTTATAATGTTGTTTCTAAGGCTGCGGTTGTGAAAACAAAAGATATCTGAAAGTCTTTCAAAAATTAACCTCTCCCGTTAAATACGAATATATTCTTAAACCAAAGCCTTAGTTTCTAACTTGGCTTTAACTGAAATCAACTCTGAAGAGTTTTTGTATCTAGTGCATTAGATAATAAGTCTTTTTTAGGTAGGGAATGCTTATTATATCGTAGTATAGTAATAAACGAAAAGATTTAAACTCTCAACACTTTCATCTACACTTTCGAGGTTCTGCTTAGTGGTGGTCTTCTGATGTCCTATTATGTTGTAAAACCGACAACATTTACGCCGTACTTCAGTTGCTTAATTGCAACTAATATTTAATATACGAGAGCAATATTAAATGCTGCACAATTGATGCGAAATTGTAATTCTGCAAATTAAACCAATCATTGATAGGGTGTTTTTATCAAATATGATGTCGATAAAATATATCGCATAGCTTCAGAATAGTTTAGTTGACATTATCGTCAGCATAAAGTAACTTAATTTAACAAATAAACAATACATAAATGACTGCGGTTTTAGACTGGCTTTCATTACATAACTTGTTTAGCATGCTCCCTTCGTCTATCGGTTAGGACGCCAGATTTTCAATCTGGAAAGAGGGGTTCGATTCCCCTAGGGAGCACCACCTAAGTTTTTTTATACAAGTTCACTTCATGCGTTTATGAACATTTAATTTTATCACATAAATTTAAATTCTATTAGTTTTACTATTTTTAACGTTTACTGTGTTTCTGGTTCGTTATGGGTCTTACACTATCCCTTACTAAAACATATTTTTGTAAACACGAGGTTGTCTCTTCCCATCAAAAAGTTTTTTAGCTCTGTTATATCCCATTATGAGTTAATCGGTTTCAACAGAATCTTTTGAATTACTGCTGCCATACAGTCATCCATTTCAACTTTAGATTTGTTCACATTATACATCTTTTTGTCATTTGTCTTTGACACTAAATAACAGCTTCAGGGTACACTAGCTGTAAGCAATCTCGATGAAATTGAGAAGCTTTAAGCCGTAGTTTGTAATGCGTTATTTTTATTTAGAATTGGTACTACATCTCGACCGAAAAGAAGACATTATACATTTAAATATTATTAAAGTTTTCACCATTAAGCTTCGTCGGTATTACTAATTGGGAGGTACGAATTGAATCATTCTTCTATGACGCATCAATTTGTGGTTGTTATAGACTCAATTGAAAAGCAAGTTTTTTATAAATCAATAGTTAACTATTACTTTGAAAGTCTTAATTAGCTCAAGCGAATTTGCTACTAGCGATTTGCAAAAGTGGTGCAAGCAACATTCAAGCTTTTGCTTAGAAGTTAAAGCGCCTAAGTTTATCAAATTATGTGTCAGGTAGGTTTTTACCACGGCCAATTTTACACCGCATTTTGTATAAATATAGTTCCTCGCAGAAGACATGTTCTTGTAAATTAAGTGTAACGAAAATTTGGATTAGTATTTAATGCGCATCCTGTACGATATTGGTGATATTCCTACTAATCTTAACCGGGCAGTAGTCGCTCTAGGTAATTTTGATGGTGTACATCGCGGTCATCTTGCAGTATTAGAAAACGTAAAGAGTACAGCTAAAAAGTTAAACTCGCCTTCAGGAGTTTTAACATTTTTTCCGCATCCCAGAAGCTTTTTAAAGATAGATCAGTCGTTGTTTTCTATCATCTCACTCGAGAGGAAACTATCAATACTCGAGATATTTAATCTCGATTTTGTTAACGTTTTGACATTTGACACAGCTCTTTCAGATCTAACCGCTGAAGACTTTGTAAGGAAGATTATAGTTGGCTCCTGGCGTGCCACCCATGTAACAGTTGGATATAATTTCTTTTTTGGTAAGGGTAGATGTGGCACCCCTCATATGCTGCAGGAATTTGGGGTGAGATATGGCTTTGGCGTAACCATAGTCAAGCCAGCTAGAAATTCTAGTAATGTTTTTTCTTCGAGTGCGGTAAGAGAGTTATTACAACAAGGAGAGGTTCGTAAAGCTGCAAACATACTTGGACACTGGTGGACAGTCTCAGGTGTTGTAGAGCATGGCGCTAATCGCGGTACTGAAATGGGTTTTCCTACTGTGAATATCGCTTTAGAGCCAGGGCAATCTTTACAACATGGTATTTACGCAGCCCGTGTATGGGTTGATGGGCGCAGATTTGATGGAGCAGCATATAGTGGTTGTCGTCCAACCTTCGATAACGGCCCTGCTAAGCTTGAAGTTTTTCTTCTCAATTTTAGTGGATGTCTTTATGATCGTAAAATTTACATCGAATTTATTGATTTTATACGCTTAGATAAGTCGTTCGAGAACGCTGAGGCGTTGGCTAAACAAATTAGCAAAGATTGTACTGAAGCTCGTAAGATTTTAGCAAGCATAAATTCTGCAGACCCTATGTTGCGCTTTCCTGTGGGTAAAGCGCTAGCTTTGAAAATGGTTGGCGTACGCAAGTGAAGTGGATCAAAAACATCTAGATATTCGCAATTTGGCCTGCGATATTGAGATCAGGTTGCTCATTATAAGGGTTACAATGACTAACATAAAAACGAGAACAAGCGATGTCCAAGCAAAAAGCGTCAGAACAGAAATCAATAAGTAGTTGTCCATCTAAGTTTGAAAATAGAGAGAGCCGCAATTGGGGTGAAACGCTGTTCTTACCTAAAACAGACTTTCCTATGAGGGCAGGTCTGCCTAAGATGGAACTAAGTATTTTGAAACGCTGGAGTAGTATCGAACTTTACAAGCAGCTACGCGATTCTAGGAGATACACTCCAAAATTTATACTACACGATGGTCCTCCTTACGCCAATGGTAACATTCATATAGGGACAAGTCTTAATAAGATTCTTAAAGATATTGTCATAAGGTCCCAACAAATGCTGGGTTATAACGCTAACTATGTACCAGGCTGGGATTGTCATGGCCTTCCCATTGAGTGGAAGGTTGAGGAATCGTATCGGTCTAAAGGTAATATAAAGCCTGACTTTTCCGACCTTGATGCACTGCGAAAGTTTCGCATTGAGTGTAGAGCTTTTGCAGACTATTGGCTAAAAACACAATGCGAGGAGTTTAAGCGATTAGGAGTAGTTGGCGATTGGAATAATCCATACACTACTATGGCCTATCGCGCAGAAGCATTAATCGCTGAAGAGCTTATGAAATTCGCTATGAATGGGTTGCTCTATCGCGGTTCAAAACCAGTAATGTGGTCTGTTGTTGAACAAACGGCACTGGCTGAGGCTGAAATAGAATATTATAACTTCGAGAGTGATGCGATATACGTAAAGTTCCCTTTTGCTCAGATATCAGAAGAAAGTGAAGGGACAAACAAAACTTTAGATTTTTTGCGTGGTTCAAGTGTTGTTATTTGGACAACTACACCTTGGACGATTCCGGGAAGTCGGGCAGTAAGTTTTTCATCAAAATTGAGATATAGTGTCTACCAGGTTAAAGAAGCACCAGAAGGTAATTGGGCATCTGTTGGTGATAAGCTTGTTATCGCTGATAATCTTGCAGATGAGATTAAGTCTGTTTCAAAAGTGCAAGCTTGGACTAAGCTTGGCCTCGTAGAATCGAATGTGCTCGCAATGTCAACGTTAGCTCATCCACTGCGTACTTCCGGGCTTGGTGGCTATGAATTTGATATTCCTTTGCTCGATGGGAGGCATGTTACAGATGTTACTGGCACCGGCTTTGTACACACTGCTCCAGGCCATGGCCGTGAGGATTTTGAAATTTGGACGGCACAGAGTCGTCAAATTTCTGAACGCGGTATTGATACTGCCATACCGTTTACAGTTGCCCCTGACGGTAAATTTACAGCTGAAGCGCCAGGTTTTGAAGGTGCAGAGGTGATTACAGACAAGGGTAAAAAAGGAAATGCTAACAAATTAGTTATAAATGCTTTGGTCAAGGCTAATGCTTTAGTTGCGCGTGGTCGGCTTAAACATCAATATCCGCACTCCTGGAGATCTAAGAGACCGGTTATTTTCCGTAATACACCGCAGTGGTTTGTTCATATGGACAAAAAATTTACGGTTGAGCGTTCCGAAGAGAATCAAACCTTACGTCAGCTGGCACTAAAATCTGTATCTGAAACAAATTTTGTCCCACCCGTAGGCCGAAACCGTTTGCGCGGTATGATAGAGGCACGTCCAGATTGGGTGCTTTCGCGTCAGCGTGCATGGGGCGTACCAATAACAGTATTTGTACATAAAACAAGTATGATAGTCATTCCTAATGCAAGCTTCTCTTATTCTACAGAGTTGATGCATCGTATTAGCAGTGCTATTGGCGAAGAAGGTTCTGATGCCTGGTTTGCTGACGGTGCTAAAGAGCGATTCCTAAAAGGTTTGGTGACCGATCCGAGTGATTGGGAACAAGTGACTGATATTCTAGACGTTTGGTTTGATTCTGGGTCTACGCATGCTTTCACGCTAGAGGATCCAAAATTCTTTCCGGGACTCTCAGGTATAAATCGTGAGGAAGACGGTGGTCGCGATATCATTATGTATTTAGAAGGCTCTGACCAACATCGCGGTTGGTTTCAGTCATCGCTTTTGGAAAGTTGTGGTACACGCGGACGTGCACCTTACAATACTGTGCTAACTCATGGCTTTGTT
>JABSQE010000178.1 GCA_013214245.1 Hyphomicrobiaceae bacterium | reverse complement strand
TAACTAATAAAATGGCACCTGCCTTGCGCAAAGTGTACGATCAAATGCCAGAACCTCGATATGTAATTTCTATGGGGTCATGTGCAAACGGTGGAGGTTACTATCACTATTCCTACGCGGTAGTTCGTGGTTGCGATCGCGTCGTTCCCGTAGATATTTACGTTCCGGGTTGTCCTCCTACTGCTGAGGCTTTGGTGTATGGGATTTTATTACTGCAAAAAAAAATACGTCGTACGGGAACTATTGCGCGGTAACTTTATACGAACATGTTGTTCCACAAAATTTGAGTTCAAAAATCAGTTCGTTGAGTAATAAAGACAAGAAGAATGACATGGCTAACAACGTTCATATTAAAAAAACAGCTGAACTTACTGATTTGCGCGATGACTTGGCGCTGCAGCTGGGAAGTAACGTACTAACAAGTGAAATTAACTATGGAGAGCTTACTGTCGAGGTTAGGCGATCTAGTATAGTCAATATTTTGAAATATCTACGTGACGAAGCAAGGTGTCAATTTGAAGTTTTAATTGACATTTGTGGTGTGGATTGGCCTGATCGTGAAAATAGGTTCGAGGTTGTTTATCATTTGCTGTCTCCGCGGCTTAACCAGCGCATTCGTATTAAGTTGAAAACAACTGAACGCGACCCTGTGCCATCCTCTATCCCCGTTTTTCCAGCTGCTAACTGGTTTGAACGAGAAGCATACGACATGTTTGGGATTTTGTTTTCAGATCACCCAGATTTACGGCGTCTTCTAACAGATTACGGTTTTCAAGGGCACCCGCTACGCAAAGATTTTCCATTAACAGGCCACGTTGAAGTCCGTTATGATGAGGAACAGAAACGAGTGGTATATGAACCTGTTAGGTTAACCCAAGAATATCGAAGTTTTGATTTCCAAAGTCCATGGGATGGCATGGGATGTCCGCTTCCTGGTGATGAAAAAGCTTCAAAACACGCTATTGAATCGAACTAGGTGTTATGCACACCCCCGATTGAGTGGTTGAAATTTCTTTTAGATTAAGTGTCGATAACTCGCACATATTTTTATTCATAGCTGACTGGCGCCCTAAGCTGTTGACTTGTATGTTAAGCACAACTTATAGCACTATAGTCAAACTGCAGCGCAAACTATATGGTAAGATTTTATGGCTGAGAAAGACATTCGCCAATTCAACATAAACTTTGGACCCCAGCATCCTGCTGCACACGGTGTCTTGCGACTCGTCCTGGAACTAGATGGCGAGGTTGTAGAGCGTGTTGATCCACACATTGGCTTATTACATCGTGGCACGGAAAAACTTATTGAGCATAAAACATATTTACAGGCTATTGGTTATTTTGACCGCCTGGACTATGTCGCCCCCATGAATCAAGAACATGCCTTCTGCATCGCTACAGAGCGCCTTTTAGATTTAGAAGTACCGAGGCGTGCTCAGCTTATTCGTGTCCTATATTGTGAGATTGGTCGTATATTATCTCACTTGCTGAATATTACTACTCAAGCTCTCGATGTCGGTGCACTAACCCCGCCTCTTTGGGGTTTTGAAGAGCGTGAAAAATTAATGGCATTTTATGAACGTGCATCCGGCTCTCGAATGCACGCAAAATATTTTCGTATTGGAGGCGTGCATCAAGATTTACCAGATAAATTAGTTGAGGACATAGCCGGATTCTGCGAAACACATGAGCAGGTATTAGACGATATTGAAGGATTACTTACGCATAACCGAATATTTAAACAACGTAATGTAGATATTGGAGTGGTATCACTTGATGATTGCTTTAAATATGGTTTTTCAGGCGTGATGGTTCGTGGATCTGGTGCAGCTTGGGATTTACGCAGATCGCAGCCTTATGAGTGTTATGACGAGTTGGAATTTAATATTCCAATCGGTAAAAATGGTGATTGCTACGATCGTTATTTGATTCGCATGCAGGAGATGCGAGAGTCTTTAAAGATAATGCGGCAATGTTGCAGTAAACTTCTAGCTGAAGAGCGTGGTGCTATTTCATCATCCAACCGAAAAGTTGTTCCGCCTAAACGCGGAGAAATGAAGCGCTCAATGGAAGCGCTAATCCATCATTTTAAACTTTACACGGAAGGCGTTCATGTTCCAGCTGGTGAGGTTTACGCATGCGTTGAGGCGCCAAAAGGAGAATTTGGCGTGTATTTAATTGCTGATGGTTCTAATAAGCCTTATCGGTGTAAGATACGTGCACCTGGTTTTACTCATCTCGCAGCTATGGATTTTATGAATCGCGGTCACATGCTTGCTGATGTCAGCGCCATACTAGGATCGCTTGATATAGTCTTTGGGGAAATAGATCGCTAAAAGTTAGTACCGTTTAGTTTTGACCGTGAAGCTTTAAGTGCTAGTGCATTCATAGCAATGTGGAAGAAAACACAATTTTAATGCGATATAGTGCACACACCGTATCGCACTTTTTCTTATCCTTATGGGTTGTAATACATCACTTTTTAGTTTTAAATTAAACGATAGTATTATCGCATTTAGTATTGTACAAAAAGTGTTTTACTGAAAAATACATTGATTGAACATTTATTTGATAGATTGCCTTACTTATAGCTTGATAAGAACCCTACCAGATTAAATAGTATTAATATCACGATTAGAATTTACACTTATATATTATAAATTTCTTTATAAACTTATTAATGCATCTATATGCTTTATTAGTATTTAATTCAGATTGATATGTTTAGTAATTAGAGATTTAAAAAATCTGATATTAGCGTTTTTATACTTTAAGCTTTACGCTCCCACTTTCCAGTTTTAGTTCGTTGCCAATATGTCACGTAACAATTTGCTATAGTGGCTTTTTTCCATGAGGCTCGAGCTGCTTCTAGTGACTCATTAATGTGTCCATCGAATAAATGGACAATGCGCTCATACCCTATGTAGCTTTCTAATTGAGCACCTTCAATTATAAACCTAACTTTAGCATTGTTTGGATTTTCATTGTACTTTGAGGTCAGATAAATAGGTTGTTTGGAAGCATAACCGTCTTTTAAGCTTCCATGTGGTAAAAAACTGTCGTCGCGATATGTCCAGAGCAATCTATTAAGCCAATCCACACGTTCGTCATGATCTGCTTGAACGACAACATTCCAACCTCGTGAAATGGATTTTTCTAATAGATTAGGTAAAACGCAATCTAATGACTGATATTTTAGATCGTAGAATAGAACTTCCGTCATTGCTTGATTCAACACACCCCAAACATTTAAGAAAATGGTACTATTAGTTCATTTTTTATACTAGTCTTGGATCCAAACTCACCGTACTGTTTGTTGAGGTAGCCAAGATTTACTTATCAGTTATTAAATAGCCTACAATATTAATGAAGTCCTGTAACACTCCAATTCTTTAAAGAGCTATAAGGATAGACTGCGTCAGTTATTAATCCTAAAAGTATAATAGCATGCTTCTTTGATAACATGCAGTTGCTGAGTATGTGCTTTAGTTACGCAGTGTAATTGAGTGGGTACACTTAGTTAACTTTGGTCAAGCTATATGCTGAAATTCAAATTATTAAATTTTGTGTCTTAATGTGTACTTAGATTACGCAATATAAGCTAAGCTATAGAAAAAAATAAAGATAAATACAAAGTGCCCGAAAATTATCCACAATACTCTCAGAGAATTATTATAAACTGTTTTGTATTTAAAAGTGTTATGTGTTTTATTTTAGAATCTTATATAAGTTCTTAGTTTTCTAATACACTTCTTCTACTACAAAAAGGTGTATGCCTATTTAGACTTTGCATACGGATTATCGCCCTTACGTATGTTTAAACGGATCGGAGTACCGGGAAGATTGAATGTTGCACGTAAATTATTCAGCAGGTATTTCTTGTATGTTTTCGGTAGTTCTTCTGGTTGAGAGCAAAAAATTATGAACGTAGGTGGTCGTGCTGATGGCTGAGTAACGTAGCGTAAACGAATTCTACGACCACGGGATAATGGCGGTGTGTGCTGAATCAAAGCTTCCTGTAGCCAACGATTAAGGTTAGATGTACCGATACGTTGATTCCAGATATCGTGTACAGCCAGAGTTGCATTCATAAGTTGATCAAGACCACTCTCTGCAAGGGCTGAAATAAAAATTACGGGTACACCTTCTACTTGTGTCATCCTAGATTTGATAATATTATGTATTTTTTTTTGTACAATATGCTTGTTATTAATCGTATCCCACTTGTTGATAGCGATAACTAAAGCTCGACCTTCCTTAATCACATGGTCAGCAATAGCAAGGTCTTGATGTTCTAGTGGAATTTCTGCATCTACTATTAAAATAACTACCTCAGCAAATCGAATTGCACGCATACTGTCGTCAGAAGATAACTTTTCAGAGACTTGTTGAATGCGTGATTTTCGTCTGAGGCCAGCTGTATCAAATAACAGGAGGTGCCTTCCCTGCCAATTAAAATCAGAAGCTATAGAATCTCGTGTTAGACCAGGTTCTGGACCGGTGATCATGCGTTCTTCACCAAGCAGGGTATTAACTAATGTAGATTTACCAGCATTGGGTCGACCTATAATAGCAATTCTGGTGGTGCGTTTCAATAACTTCGCGTTATCAGCGGTTGAAGTCTTGTTTTCTAATTCACGATTTTGAAATTTAGATTTCTTTAAATGATTTTGAGAAGGCTTTAAGCCTAGCCCTGCTAAAAGATCAATATGCAATTTGTTAATACCTATGCTGTGTTCCGCCGAAATGGCGATTGGGTTGCCTAAGCCGAGTTCAAAGGCCTCATAAAAATCATTGATGTAAAATTGACCCTCGCATTTGTTGACCACTAAAACTGAAGGTTTGTTAGCGCAACGAGTGAAATTGGCTAATTGAATATCATAGGGCATTATTCCAGTGCGGGCATCGATCATAAACAAAATAAGATCAGCTTCAAGTAGTGCGTGTTTGCTCTGTTCGAACATTCGTGTTGATATTGAATCAACTTTAACCCTTTCCAGACCAGCTGTATCAATTAACTTAACCACATGGCCTGCAATATTCGCATCACCCACGCGCCTATCACGTGTTAAGCCAGGTATATTTGATACTAACGCTGAGCGTTTTCTAGTCAATCTATTAAATAGTGTAGATTTTCCAACATTAGGACGGCCTATAATGGCTATAGCAGGTTGTTCAAGCATTTTTGAATCGCTAGTGGCTTTTGATAATTAATTATACTTGTAACTCAAGTTGGTCACAATCCAATTCATAAGCATGATTTATTATAAATTTGGATTTGAGATAGTAGAAGTCACAAGGTCTGTTTTGAATGTTGCAGTCTTAGCAGCACATAATATTTATAGATTTATATTATGTCTGAGTGAAATTAGCTCGTTTTTTATAAGTTATATCTTCTTAAGATAAAGTCAAAGTACTCAAGAGAAAGCTAGATTTATCTAGAAATTTAAGTTGTGAATACTTATGTAAAGATCATCGATACTAGCTACATTTTAGCGATAAGCGATAAGCTGTGCTGTGTCACTAAGTACATACAACATACTGTCAGCTACAACAGGGGCAATAAAAATTGGTGTACCTATTGTAAGCTGTTGTACTACTTTACCTGTTCTCGCATCAGCGCTCAGAAGCTTGCCGCTGTCAGAGGTAAGCCAAAGCTTATTTCCCGCGAGAACAGGACCACTCCAAGTATTAGCATTCGGCAATTGAACCGTCCATACCAGCTTACCATTTCTGCGAACAAAAGCGCTAAGTTTTCCCGTAAGGTCTATAACAAAAATATTATTTTCGGTAACCCATGATGGTTGCATACACGCAAGATTCTTAGACCAAAGTCGCTCGCCTGTATTTTGCCTAGTTGCAATCATCCGGCCGCCATAACTATTAGCAAACACTATACCACCTAGTATTACTGGTCGCGTGGAGTCTCTCATTGAGGTAAAAGGAGTTATCCCGCTTGTAAGGGATAGATTTTCTGTCCAAAGCGGTATACCTGATGAAATTTGGATCGCAACCAGATCACCGTTTGGATACGGTGTGACAACTACATCGTTGTTCACTGCTGGACTAGGATTTGAACTAATTTGTGTTGTGCTGCTATAGCCTCGGTAACTCCATAAATTTTCACCATCATCACCGCTAATAGCAAAAAATCGTCCGTCCGTGGCTGTTACAAACACCTTATTGTTTGAAGCAGTTGGAGAAGATCTTATTGGAGTGCCAAGCCCTTTTTCCCAAAGTTGTTCGCCATTAGCAGGGTCAAGCGCTATTAATTGACCAAAGCCCGTAGCAACGTACAAGCGATCGGAATCAAAAGCAAGGCCTCCACCAAATCCTTCTTTAGAATTCTCGCTATCTGGTGTTAAATTTGCGTCCCAAAGACGGTCGCCGCTTAAGGCAGAAAAAACTCTAACGTTGGCTCTTGAGTCCAACGTGTAAATGCGACCACCAGCAACAAGAGGACTCGCTGTTAAACGGCCAGATGATGACGAACCTGAACCAATGCTCGCTGACCAGATCTTATCTACTTCTGAAGAGAGATGTAAATGGCCAGGAGCGTTGTTGGGTGTTCCACCCGGCTGAGACCACGATACGTTGCGAAACATTTTAGGTAAGATTACTGGTGAAGATGACAATTCTCCATTAGCAACTTTTTTTTTCTGTACGATAGAAGTACGGCTCTTATTGAGCTCTAAATCTGTTTCTGTAGTCCAAGTATCGAAAGAATTCAATCCTGATAAGCCAATGGAGCACCCTAACAAAGCAGTGGGTACTAAGGCAGAGCTAATAAAGCGGACCGATGCTGTAAATAAAATCTTAGAAATATTTAGTTTAGGCTTCAACGTTATTCTCTAGATATCTATTAATGCTGGTGGTTTGTTTCGAGCGCATCCGTACGCTCTTTAGGCGACGAAGATTTTAACTTGCCCAATGTTAGTCTCATTAGAATTTTTGCACGCTGCAGTGAAAATTTGGAGACATTCTTGGACGCAAGTATTTGCGCAAGTAATTCCTTTGCTTCTTCAAATTCTCCAACACGGTAAGCTTCAAGGCTTAGGGTTTCTTGTGCAATGTATTTCCAAGGACTATTACTATTAATTAATTCTTGTAGACTAATCTTTGTTTTGTCCCAGTCATTCATGCCATGTTTTAAGTTAACAAGCTGTAATTTAGCAAAATCACGAATTATTGTGTCTGTTGATGCATCTGAACTAATCTGTTGGTAATATTGCATAGCTTGATTCGGTCGATTGTTTCTCCGCGCATGTGCCGCAAGCCGGAGAAGTGAAAGTTGGACATAACCACCAGAACCTTCCTCAACTATTTGTTCAAAACCTAGAGCTGCCTCTGCTTGTTTGCCTTCAGCAAGAAATTGCATTATTTCTGAAAATTGTGCACCTGTGTTAGCTATTGATACATTTTGTGAGTTAAATTGGTAGCTCCAAACAAAATAAAATATGGCTAAAGATGTGAAAACTGCTATTATAAATTTCGCGTATTTATTCCAAAACGTGACAATTTTCTCACGTCGAACTTCTTTATGGATCTCGCGCAAAAAACTGTTATGTTTGTTTATCATGCATCGATGCTCTGTAATAAATACAATTACACTTTGAGTAGATATCTTTAATAATTTTATACACAAGTGATGTATTACGTTATCCTGTTACTGCCTGTAGTAGCTAAACAACATACCATAGTAAAAATATGATGCGCAACCATGTAATTTAAATGCGTAAGATTTGTCAGAATTTGCATGTTACTAAGCATTCGGCAACTATTAAGTTTGAGTAGATTGAGTTGTACTCTAGATTCAGCATTTATTCTAAGAACTCTTATTGCATCCCTGATTGGTTAATACTCTTAATCGTGTATGTTTAAACAGATATTACTAACCTGCTACGGTCGTGGCCCAATTTTAGGCATCATTAATCAGCCTATCGATTACTTTGGCGGAACATAACACACCAGGCAATCCAGCGCCTGGATGGGTGCCAGCACCTACAAGATAAAGATTTTGTATGCCTTCCGCACGATTATGGAAGCGGAACCAGGCTGATTGAGTAAAATAAGGTGCAATTGAAAAGCCAGCTCCTGCTACACTTAAATAGTCATG
>JABSQE010000177.1 GCA_013214245.1 Hyphomicrobiaceae bacterium | reverse complement strand
GTACGCCTGAGCTACATTATGGATGGCGTATTTATAAATCTGCAAGTGGTCTGCAATAGTCACCATAGTATTGAATTTAATACCAAGCTCGTGCTGAGCAGCACCAACTTCGTGATGCTGTTTCTCAGTCGCGACACCCATTTCAGCTATAACAGATAACATTTCCGAGCGGATATCTTGGCAACTGTCTATAGGAGGGACCGGAAAATAACCACCTTTCATGCGTGGGCGGTGTCCCATGTTTCCCATTTCGTAATTTCTTTTTGAGTTTATAGGCAGCTCAGTAGAATCTAATTTAAAGCCTGTATTATAGGGATCCGCATTGAACCTGACATCGTCAAATAAAAAGAATTCAGCTTCTGGACCGAAAAAGACTGTGTCACCGATGCCAGTAAATTTCATGTAAGCCTCAGCTTTCTTAGCAGTGCTTCGAGGATCACGTGCGTAGAGTTCGCCTGTAGTTGGCTCGTATACATCGCAAAATATTGCCATCGTTTTTTGAGCAAAGAATGGATCAATATGTGCAGAAGTTGGATCAACCATCAACAACATATCTGAAGCTTCAATTCCTTTCCATCCAGTTATTGAAGATCCGTCGAATGCATATCCTTCAATAAGCATATCTTCGTCTACAACTGCCGCATCTGACGTTACGTGTTGCATTTTGCCACGCGTGTCGGTGAAGCGGAAATCTACAAACTTGATATCATTTTCTTTGATTGACTTAATCAGATCGGCAGGTGTAGTCATATTATCCTACTTCCTCACCATAGCTGTTGGTGAAATTTAAAAAATTGCGTTTAACTAATGAAACCGAATAACCGAATAAAAGGTTAGGGACTATTGTGCTATAACGAGATACTCATCTTAAAAGTATAACTGGTTAAACGGCATCACCGCCGGTTTCACCCGTTCTTATGCGAACTGCATCTTCAATATTGGAGACAAACATCTTACCATCTCCAATTCGACCTGTCTTTGCAGCCTTTTCTATAGCCTTTAGGGCTTTGTTGACTTTGTCGTCGTCAACTACAATTTCTACTTTTACTTTTGGTAAGAAGTCAACGACGTATTCAGCTCCACGGTAAAGTTCGGTGTGTCCTTTTTGACGACCAAATCCTTTTGCTTCTAAGACCGTGATTCCTTGCAACCCAACTTCCTGTAACGCTTCTTTGACTTCGTCGAGCTTGAACGGTTTAATAATCGCTTCGATTTTTTTCATAAATTGTTCTCCGCTTTCAAAACTCGCAATTAAGGCGTATCTTGTATCACGCGCATACACAAACATAATCTATTTTTAAGATTTCTGTAATGATTCGTGTAGGGGAACAAAAATGCAGGAAACAGAAACTTTGCTTCTATGATTATTTGTGGTGGCGTATCAAGTCTATTTTTTAAAAAAAGTCAAAACTCCTAGCGCAATGTGACTATATGCGCAGTTAATACATGAGTTAGCCTTTGCACGAGACGTTAAAAGAATGCGCGCTTGCACCTAATTATTTAATGATATCTGTTTTCAACAGACAATGAGGGCTGGACACAAACAGTTTGAGCGCCTGTATACACGAAAATTTGATGTATTCCAATTGCGAACCTTTAAACAAAAAAAGCACAAGTAGGACGCAAATGCTAGTAAAATTACTGTGGGGCATAAGTGACATCAAAATTTGACAACTTACTGGGCTTACAAATTTGCTCTTTAACAGTAGCAATTGTTTACGTTTAAGAGAAAACTGCTAATGTGTGTGTTGTCACTGGTTTATGGCCATATATTGTAATGATAATAACTGCTGTAATGATAAAAGTCATTCTCAAACATCAATTACAAATTCTTATTTGTATTTTCAATAAAAAAATTTCTATCATAAAAGTGAGACATTTACTATTCTCAGAATGTTATTTTTGAATTTAAGACTCAAAAGCTATATCAGCAGAGGGGTATTTTAACAAAGGTTCGAGTACGTGTTCCCATAATGCTTGTATTATTAACTACTTAAACACTCGTCTAAATTATGTTTGATCGGTACGTAGGGTCAGAAATACTTCCCAGTCTTGGTCTCTGATAAGGCATTAAAGGTGTTGGACGTAGGTATTGTTAATTTAAACCATTCTTAACACTTAGTTTAATGTGACCTCAGCTTTCACTTCTAGCGCAGACTTCCTTGTCATTCTGGGCGTATATTTGAATCCCAGGGAGAATTCGTTTGCTCACCATCGGTTTTTTTATAGTTTCATTAATATCCATTATAGGAGTAGTTAGTCTTCTAGCTTGCAAATCACGAAAATCAAATAATATGAATCATACAGCCTCAAAAAATAAGCTGGAGTTTGGTTATAACATGGCCTGGATCGCGGTTAAATCGACTGATCCTGCTGGCGTTGCTCAGTTTCTTGAGCTTGAAAATGTATGTCACGAGTTATATAGGTATGGTATCGAGGCCATTCATAATCAACGTCGAGGTGACCGATATATTTACATCACTCCCGCTCATAATGGCTGGGTATTGATAGTTGGACACGCCTTGCCATTTCCGTTGGGAACAGCTTTCTCAGATAAATGTACGCCGCTTATTGCTTCTCTAAGCCAAGAGTTTGGTGAGTCACAGTACTTTTTGTGCTATCCTGAATTAGATTTTTTTGGTTGGGCTAGAGCGGTGAATGGTCATTTGCAAAGAGCATTTATAAGCGGTGATGAAGAATCAATATGGAACCATGGGCGCTTAACTATAGAAGAGCTTGCACTCGGTTTAAATTTATACGACTTTCGCGGAGTTTACAAAAAAAATGGCGATACTGGGGAATCAATCATTCTGATCCCTACAGAAGCTCAAGTGTTAGCTATTGCCTCAAAGTGGAGTATTAATCCTATTGTTCTCAGCCAGAAAGCCGGGTGTAGCACTACGACTGGCTTCTTAGCTGATGCCCCGTTTTACTGGAGTTCTGAGACGGAAATTTATAATAAGGTTAATTCCTGCAGGTCATAGTATCATAATTCAAATCTAACTTTTAGAATAATGTCTTAACTGTTCGTTTTCTTAATCCACTTTTTAGATGTTTAAAACTAGTAATAATTTCTCTGAATGGGCTTAATCTTTAAGGTTAGTTATATGCTCACTTCACCCACATATGATGTAAAAAGTAGAGATTATGATTTTGAGTTATTATTTTCAGTAATGTAAGGGATTGATCGAAATTCTTTATGTGTTATATTATTTAAAGTTCAGTCTTTTGCCGCCTTAGCTCAGTTGGTTAGAGCGCTAGATTGTGGATCTAGAGGTCCCCCGTTCAAACCGGGGAGGCGGTACCATATTGGAGAATTGTAGCAGGTTCGATTTGATTTTCCATTTTCGTCGCTTTATCCTTACGCTACAATCGAAGTTTAAATATTTAGACTTTGGAATATCATCTATGTGGGTTCGTTTGTTCATTAATTAATAGAATTTTAATGACTTAGCTTACAATTGTAACTATCAAATTTTATGGTCAATTTCATTCCGGTCCCTAACTTGGCAGCTAATCTCATACATTTGTTGTGATAATTACGACAACTATATTGAGATATCTAGGCGAATAAAACCATAATTAGGTATATGGTGTAGAGTTAAAAAATATTCAGTTTGAGTGGACTTAACTATAAAATTATTAAATTCTAAGGGTTCGGTGAAAAGTCGAGATGTATATTTTAATTAATAAAAGGTTAGTTTGAATTCAGATATGGATTTAATAAGGGGTTGTTTTGGTGAGATTTCATATAGGAAGGAGAATGCTACGTATAATTTTTTAGCAGAAATAATGTTGAGCTCACAGTTCAGTATATTATTATGGTAAAAAATTTTAAATCTAATTCGTTATCAAATAGATTACCATGATCGT
>JABSQE010000176.1 GCA_013214245.1 Hyphomicrobiaceae bacterium | reverse complement strand
GCATTGATACCAATTGGTCGTGGTCAACGTGAGCTTATCATTGGAGATCGCCAAACAGGCAAGACAGCCATCATACTTGATACTTTTCTGAATCAGAAAGCCATTCATGATAGCGACGATGAGAGTCAAAAGCTTTACTGTATATACGTAGCCGTCGGGCAAAAACGCTCTACTGTAGCTCAATTTGTCAAGATCTTGGAAGAAAGTGGTGCGATGGATTATTCCATCGTTGTGGCTGCTACTGCGTCTGACTCTGCGCCTATGCAGTTCCTCGCTCCGTTTACCGGTTGCGCCATGGGTGAATATTTCCGCGATAATAGCATGCATTCTGTAATAGGATATGACGACTTATCTAAACAGGCAGTTGCTTATCGTCAGATGTCTCTGCTGCTACGTCGTCCTCCTGGTCGGGAGGCTTATCCAGGGGATGTGTTTTATTTGCACTCGCGCTTGCTAGAACGCGCTGCTAAACTGAATGAAGAAAATGGTCTAGGGTCGCTTACAGCTTTGCCTGTTATTGAGACACAGGCAAACGATGTATCCGCATACATTCCGACCAATGTTATTTCAATAACCGACGGTCAGATTTTTCTAGAAACAGATCTCTTTTATCAGGGCATCCGACCTGCGGTTAATGTTGGCCTTTCAGTATCCCGTGTAGGATCTTCAGCACAGCTCAAAGCCATGAAGCAGGTCGCTGGCTCAATAAAAGGAGAGTTGGCACAATATCGAGAGATGGCTGCATTTGCCCAGTTTGGTTCTGATCTTGATGCAGCAACGCAAAAGATGCTAGCGCGTGGTGAGCGTTTAACTGAGCTTTTGAAGCAACCACAATTCTCACCTCTCAAGACAGAAGAGCAAGTTTGTGTAATATTTGCTGGCACTAAAGGTTACCTCGATAACCTTCCAGTTTCATCAATTTGTGAATTTGAGAAGCAATTTCTAGCTTTTATGCGCGACGATGGTGTCAAAGTCATTAATTCGATTTCTATGGAAAAGAAACTATCCACAGATACAGAGAAGGAATTGATTGGTCTGCTCGATGATTTTGCTCGAGGCTTTTCAGTTTGAGCCTAGACTTAGCCCAATTTTACGATATTCATCTTAAAAAGTCTGGGAGCACTAGATGCCAAGCCTTAAGGATTTAAGAAACCGAATTGCGTCAGTTAAGGCAACGCGAAAAATAACTAAGGCCATGCAGATGGTTGCTGCAGCTAAGCTTCGCCGAGCGCAGGAGTCTGTCACTTCATCTCGTCCTTATGCATCGCGCATGGAAAAGGTGTTGCTCAACCTGCGTAATGGTATCACATCTCAAGAAAGTGTGCCATTGCTGTTGTCTGGGAGTGGTAGAGACCGTGTTCATCTGCTGGTTGTTATGACAGCAGAACGCGGTTTGTGTGGCGGGTTTAATTCTAGTATTGCTAGACTTGCTCGCCAGGACGTTTTACGTCTTCAAGAAGCTGGTAAGACAGTAAAATTACTATGCGTAGGCCGCAAAGGCTATGATATTCTAAAGCGTCAGTTTTCTGATATTATGATGGATCGAATTGATCTCAAGGAAATGAAACAGCTTGCTTTCTCGGATGCTGAAGATATTGCGAATAATCTTTTGAAGAAGTTTGAAGGTAACGAATTTGATGTTTGCACGATCTATTTTTCGGAGTTCATTTCCGTCATCTCTCAGAAACCCACTTCTCTTCAGCTAATCCCAGCTAGAATATCAGAGACAAGTTCTCCAGAGGAAGATAAAAAAAGTCCGGAGTTGCTGTGTGACTTTGAGCCGAGCGAAGGGGAAATTCTCGATTTTCTGCTTAATCGCAACATTGCCACACAGCTATTGCGTGGTTTACTCGAGAATTCTGCCTCGGAGCAGGGTGCACGTATGACAGCAATGGATAATGCAACACGCAACGCGGGTGACATGATTGATAAGTTGACTATTAACTACAATCGCCAGCGACAGGCGCAGATTACGAAAGAACTAATAGAAATTATTTCAGGTGCTGAAGCGCTTTAGATTTAACACGTGCACGAGGACAAGACTAAATCATGGCTGAAATTATAGGACGAATTTGCCAAGTTATGGGCGCCGTTGTAGACGTGCAATTTGATGGTGAATTACCAGCCATTCTCAATGCATTAGAGACAACAAATGAGTCAGCTAAGTCCAAAGGAAATCCCGAAGGATTACTTGTTTTAGAGGTTTCTCAGCATCTAGGAGAGAAAATAGTACGAACAATTGCTATGGATTCAACTGAGGGTTTGGTTCGAGGTCAGCAGGTTCGTGATAGTGGCAGTGCTATTTCCGTTCCAGTAGGCGAAGAAACACTTGGTAGGATTATGAATGTTATCGGCCAGCCGGTTGATGAAGCTGGTCCTATTAATGCTCGAGAAATCCGCCCCATTCACGCCATAGCGCCCGAGTTGACTGAACAGTCCACCGATTCTGAGATACTGGTGACAGGTATAAAAGTCGTGGATCTTCTCAGTCCTTACGCAAAAGGTGGAAAAATTGGACTTTTCGGTGGAGCAGGTGTTGGAAAAACTGTGCTAATTATGGAGTTAATTAATAACATTGCTAAGACGCACGGGGGTTATTCCGTATTTGCTGGGGTAGGAGAGCGCACTCGAGAGGGTAACGACCTATATCACGAGATGATTGAATCTGGTGTAAATAAAGACCTTAAACAAAATAACGGCTCAGCATCAGGCTCGAAGTGTGCTTTAGTTTATGGTCAAATGAATGAGCCACCCGGTGCGCGCGCACGAGTTGCTCTTTCCGGCCTTACAGTAGCGGAGTATTTTCGCGATCAGGGTCAGGATGTTCTATTCTTTGTTGATAATATTTTTCGCTTTACTCAGGCTGGATCTGAGGTTTCAGCATTGCTAGGGCGTATTCCATCTGCGGTAGGTTATCAACCGACATTAGGAACTGACATGGGAGCTATGCAGGAGCGAATTACTTCTACTACTAAGGGTTCTATTACATCTGTTCAGGCTGTGTATGTTCCAGCTGATGACCTAACCGATCCTGCCCCCGCGTCTACTTTTGCTCACCTCGATGCAACAACTGTTTTGAATCGCTCTATTGCTGAGAAGGGTATTTATCCAGCCGTTGATCCTCTGGATTCGTCATCTCGGATGTTAGACCCTCGCATAATCGGTCAAGAACATTATGACGTAGCTCGTTCAGTTCAATCCACTTTACAGCGCTACAAAGCCTTGCAAGATATTATAGCTATCTTAGGCATGGATGAGCTATCTGAGGATGATAAGCTTTCAGTCGCTCGTGCACGAAAGATAGAACGCTTTCTTTCTCAACCTTTCGATGTTGCAGAGGTGTTTACTGGTTCACCTGGTGCACAGGTTAGCTTAGAGGATACTATTAAGGGTTTTAATGGCTTAGTAAATGGCGAATATGATCATTTGCCTGAGCAAGCTTTCTATATGGTTGGTACCATAGAGGAAGCCGTTGCAAAGGCTGACAAGCTATCTGAGGCAGCCTAGACACTTTCAAGTTGTAGTTAGTATTAGGTGTGTTGGCGTGAGACGTACACTTCTTGTGCAGACTTGCATTCCGTTTCACCCAGCTTAGCCTTGAAGCGTATCTATATGACCCAAGATTCTTTTATTAATGTCTTTTGCGTGTCAGAACCCTAGGTGTGCAGGTTAAGAAGATGAATAAATTTACCTTTGAACTAGTTAGCCCAGAGCGGGTTTTGGTATCGGAATGCAGTGAGCACGTTATTCTTCCGGGCATAGCAGGTGAACTGGGTGTGCTTTATGGCCATCTGCCATGTGTTGTTATGTTAAAACCTGGTATAGTTAGTATGCTTTTGGGTGGAAGCATTTCGGGTAGATTCTACATCCGTGGTGGTCTTGCAGATGTAAGGCCAAATGATACAACTGTATTAGCAGAATATGCTTTAAATATTCAAAATGTGAGCAAAGAAATTTTTACTAAAGAGCTTTCGCTAGCGGAACATGCCTTAGCAAAAGCGAGCGATGAAGAGGCTTACTTCTCCGCTCAGTCGTCTTTAGATGCACTGCGTTCGGTTAATCTTTGATCTTACTACTCAGTAATAATTTAACGGGTTAAAAACCCGTTATCTTAAAAATTTTTCGCTTAAGTTGTAGGAGTTTTCAATATTTGTTCATTTTCTAATCTTAATTTATTGCTACTTTATTACAATTAATTTACTAAAATTTTAGTTATAGCCAATCTTTCAGTGATAAATTATCAAGAGAATATTCAGATATAGATGCGAAATCTATAAAGTATATTAGTTTCTTATAGTTTATGAGAACTAGTTTTGAGTTTTATTTTCACAGGTACTTTCTACTAGTTCTCTATTGTCTATTAAGATTTAAATTACAAGACTTCTGCTATTTACATACTTTAAAAGTTTACTTACTGATGTTTGAACTAACATCTTCGAAAATGTCTTTCTTATGTATAAAAAACTGGTCTGCGCTCCAATTGGCAATTTTAAAATGCCATCCTTCTAGTTCTTTTCTCAATTTATTTGCATATTCTAAATCATTACCATTTTTAATTATCTCAGCAGAAAGCCAGTAATCAGAATTCTCACTTTTTAAAAGATTTAATTTAAGTAACAAAGAATTATTAGTTTCAATAGAAGCAGTAAAAACAGATGAATTTTCTTTATCTTTAATAATCTTAGATTTGCGGACATCTTTTAATTCAAGTGTTTCCAATACTCTAACAATCTCAAATGCATTTATTCGTTCTTTAAGTTTTTTTCCTTCTGGAATGTTTATAAATCTAAATTTTGGTTTTTTAAGTTCATTTCCTGTATACTCTTTATTATCCTTATCAGTTTCATCACTCGGAAGAGAATTATTTGCTACTTCTGAAACTATTTTAATTATCTGGCCGTCAGGTGGGATCAGGGTAATAGAAGTTATTTCATCTGCAGTAATCTTGAAGAAGTAAGGATCAACCCAGTCAGAAACAAGTAATTCAAATTGAATGGCAGGATAAGCAAGCCAGGTTTGAGTATCTCCAGCAAGACGCACATAAGTACCTGACTTGTTTCTACCGAAAGCATTAAAACGCAGTTTTCCGATCACTAATTCACTCAAAGTGAGGCCACTCTGGTCCATTAATTTTATACGCTTAGCAGTTGTATTCTTTTTTTCTGGATCTTCTAGCTGAAGAAAACTGTGAAGTTTGGGATTATTTGTTTTAGCTTCTATTAGCTCAGCCTTAGCTATCTGACTAAATAGCTTTTCCACCCTTTTTCTTGAAACCGGATAAGATCCTCTTTCAATGAGTTTCCATTCTCCGTACTTGGCCTTCTTGATTGTAAAGATAATTCCTCCACCTTGTAATTGTAAGTCTGTAACGTTATTAGCGTAGTTTTTAAATTTAGGCAGCAATTTTTCGCCTTCAGTAATTTCCAATGTCTGTTTAGTATAAATACTATGCACAATGCCAGCTGTTATGAGAGAGATTAAGGTGAAAATTACAATAATTTTTATTTTTTTTAATTCCATTAGTCGTCCATTCTATTGTTGGTAGCGGCTAAATTTACGGCGATGTATCGTAGCGAAGGCTAGCCCTCCAAAACTAAAGAGTAATGGCACTATTGCAATGTTGATTAGTTTAAGCCAACCTTCTAAGCTTTCAATATCAGAACGCATTTTGTGCTGTAGATCACGTAGTTCTTTACGTGTGACCAACATCTCATTACGGAATGTTTCAATACTTTTTGTATCATCAGAGTTAAATATAAACTCACCATTTTTTGTACGCTGTTCCACTTTGCTGAGTTTTAATCTCAATTGATCAAGTCTAGACTGAAGTTGGTTCTCACTTTCACGATAACGTTGCTCCGCGACACGGCGGATATTATCGACTGTCGTGAATCGTCTTTCACTAACACCGCGGCTACTCAAACCTGATAAAGCTGTACCACCAGATAAGTTTTCGAGTGCGTTGAGAACAAAAGAGGCATTATGGGCTATTGGTTGTTGCACACGTTGACCAAGAAACTGCCCGACTTGTAGCCAAAAATCTTCATAAAGAAAATCTGTGTCTCCAATGATTATAGCATTTAGATTTCCGGATTTTAGATGATTGGATATGCCTTTACTTTTCTGATTCAGTATTTCTTTATTACCCGCTTTAGGGGGGGAGGCAGATTCTGAGTGCAGTGTTGGTCTACCGTCAGGAAATGCCGTTTTAATTTTACCCGTAACACGTCCTGCGAGAATGAGTTGTTTCCCACCAGGTCGGTAATCACGTAAAAGGCGGACAGGATCAGGTTGACCAATCATGTTAGATAATGGGATTTTCATCGCAGTTTGAGTAGTTTTCATCAGGGGCTGGAAATTAGTTGTTGCACCATCTACTTCTTCAAAAAAACCAGCTGAAGAAAAATTGATGATTTTAATACCATCTGAAATGACATCTTTCTCCGAAATTAGCGCTCCCTGTACCGAAAGCCAGGTCACATATTCTGTAATTATCGACTGTGGGCCACTAGTTTGTACACGGCGCGCAAGCTGAATGTCACCTGCAACATTTTCCGTGTTAATTTTAACTCCCCAAGATTTCAGAATTCTGAGAATTTTTGAATTCGACAAACTATCCGTTGAAGCAGATTGCAGCAATAGTGCGATATCTGGTAGAGGGTCTACAAAAACTATTACAGGCTTTCCTTTCAAAGCGAACTGATCAATGGCGTAAGCTGTTTCTTCCGATATATTAGTGGGTTGTAGAATCATAAGAAGGTCAACTTCAGGATCAATTTCGTTAGTTATTGTGTCGACACTTTTTACATCGAAAAACTCTTCGATCTGCTCTATTATAACCCATTTTGATTTCGGCTGTGTACGTTGATCCGGAATACCTGGTGAGTTTATGGATCCCATAACTGGAAGGCTACTAACAAGACCTATAAGTTGTTTTTTAGGCGCAGATAGTTTGTGTATTAATTTAGTTATCTCATACTCGAGATAGCGTTCGCGCTGAGGTGTAAAGAACGGTACTATTTCTTGCTGATCAGTGCTATTTGTAGCAACCAAGCCGAAAAACGCTTGATCACCAGCTTCATTAAGTCGTATTTGCCTAAGACCTGCAGCTAAAGCGCGATCTTCTGCATCCGAAAATGGTTCAGGTTCAATAAATGCTAAGCGAAGCATTCCTCCAGAAATATTGGAATACTGGTCTAATAAAGCACGAATTCTGTTTAAGTAAACTCTGTATGTGGGTGCTGTCTCGCCAAGTCTTTCTGTGAAATATACGCGAATATCAATTGTTTCCTTGATATCACTAAGTACTTTTTTTGTATTAGTTGAAACTGTGTATAATTGATCCTCAGTTAAGTCAATACTGGAGGTACGTAATACTTTACTAATAATAAGATTTGCGCAAAGTACAATTATACCTGCTAATATAACCACAAGCCATGAAGACGTTCGCTTATTTGTGACAGCAGGAACTAAGTTCCAACTATTTAGAATACATTTGAATCTAGTTATATAATTAGATTTAAATAAGTTAAACATAAAGACGTTTCTGTAAGTGTTAGCAATAGCTATTTTATCGTCATAACTCGCAGCAGATTTACGCGAGGCGCGCCTCTCTGTTTGTTTGGGATTGTTGGTTTCATCAGCCACTATTTTCTCTCCTATTCAGCCTTTTTCTGATCTATAACGAGTTTATTGGCGAATAAAAAAAATGTAATCAGAGAGACGTAAAAAATCAGCGTTGGTAGTGTTATAAGCCCTTGTGTTATCTGCCGAAAGTGTCTAAGGAAGCTCACTGATTCAATTGATGAAACTATAAAATCAGGAGCCCACACACGAACAAATTCTAAAACTAAAGGGTGAGAACTCATAATGAACAGAAAACATATTCCAGACGTGGTAATAAAAGCAATCACTTGGTTTTTAGTAAGCGCTGATACGAAAGAGCCAATAGCTAGGAAAGCACCAGCCATTAAAACACTCCCAAAGTAGCTGGCGAGTATCACACCATTATCGGGATCACCAAGGTAGTTTACTGTTAACCAGATAGGGAAGGTAATAGTAAGCGCCACAGTAATAAAAGCCCACGCTGCCAAAAACTTACCTAGAATTGCATGGGATGATGTGATCGGTAAAGTCATTAACATCTCTATGCTACCAGACTTGCGTTCCTCTGCCCAAAGTCGCATTGCTATGGCTGGTACCAGTATAAGGTAAATCCAAGGGTGGTATTGGAAAAATACTTGCAAATCAGCCTGCCCACGAGTGAAAAAATTACCTACGTAAAAAGTAAAAGCATTGGTGAGTGCCGCAAAAATTGCAACGAACGTATAAGCAAGAGTAGTCTCAAAATAGGCGCTGAATTCACGCCAGAAAATGATTTGGATTTTACGCACTCAAACCTCCTTTATGTTAATTAGAATTGTCGGACGTTGTAATTTGACGAAAAACATTGTCAAGTTTAGCACGCTCCACTAAAAATTCATCCACTACTGAAGGTTCGTCACGAACTAGGGCAGCAATGTCTCCTGCTGTCGAGCTACCTGGCTTTAGAAGTGCTCGCAAACGTACGAGACCATTAGGTTGTTCAGTTTCTTCGAGGTCGATAATACCGTCAAATTCATACAGTGATTTTTTAAAAGCTATTGCTTTATCTTGCACAACTCGCAAGGTTACTGTGGTATTATAAGGCAGATAGCGTACTAAATCTTCCGCTGTACCGTCTGCAACTATACGCCCTCGATCAATTATAACAGCACGAGTGCAAACTGCTTCAACTTCTTCTAAAATGTGAGTTGATACAATAATGGCCTTGTCAGATGCCATTTCCGTAATAAGCTCTCTTATTTGGTGTTTCTGATTGGGATCAAGACCATCTGTTGGTTCGTCTAAAATTAATACGTCGGGATCATGCAGTATAGCTTGAGCTATTCCGACGCGTCTCTTGTAACCTTTAGACAAGGTCTCTATTTTCTGATTCAACACACCACAAAGGCCTGCTTTCTGAGAAGCTTGCTTCACCTTAGCAGCTCTCTGCCCTCCCTTGAAGCCACGTATGTCAGAAATAAATCTCAAGAAAGATAAGGGCGTCATGTCGCTATAAGCGGGTGCACCTTCCGGTAAATAGCCGATTTTGGATTTTGCTTCCATAGGTCGGCTTACCATAGGCACGCCGCAAATCGTGACGGATCCTCTGTCAGGCTCAAGAAAGCCAGTGATCATTTTCATAGTGGTGGATTTACCTGCACCATTTGGGCCAAGAAAACCCAAAACTTCACCTTTTTTTACCGAAAGTGAAATCTCACTCACCGCTAAAATCTCACCAAATTTTTTGGCAAGCATACTTATTTTGATTAATTCGGCCATAGATGATACTCTCACACTCGCTTTCAATAAGTCGTGCCGGAGTTGGCAAATATAGACTAGCTTACCCATCAGAGATATCGCGCTTACTTTTCAAGTTTGTGATTGTAGCGTGCCCATTTAATTATCTGTTGTTTTTCTGCCGAATTAGCAATGTAAACGAACGTTGTTAAATAATGAGATCGCTTGAAATGAAGCAACGATAAATATTATTTGCTGGGCAAAAGCCGTTAGTTTATAATAATAACAACATAATTAAAATATCCGTATACTACAATCGTAACGACGTTTAGAAAATTATGTTTATAACAGTTTTCACTGGCAAAAAATTGTCGTTTTTAAAGGCTGCTTAAAGGTGAGTATCAATAGTAAAAACATGATAATCTGAGAATGTGCGGGCTGAATTTTAATCCTAAGGTTTGATCTAATCAAATTAGATGCAAATTAACTTATACACATCTAGCAATCAACTAGTGGTAGTAATTTGTATTGCTATTATTAGGTGTTTAAAGTGATACAAATTTTATACTTGGAATCATACACCAAAGACTGAAATAAAAATAATTGTAATCTAGTGAGTGTCGTAAGAGTTGCTCACAATAGCCCGTCATTAGTCCTAGACTCTATTGCTTCTGTTGATGAAGGGGCAGAGGTTGTAGTTGTGGACAATGTTAGTTTTGATGGTACTCTTAAAAAGTTACGAGAGACTCGCGCGACTTATTGTTAACGATCATAATTCTGGATTTGGACGCTTGCAATGTCGGCGCCTCTGCTAGCCGAAAAGAGTTCGTTTTATTTCTTAATCTATATACTAAATTATTATCTAGTGCTATAGAAACATTAGCAGGTGTAGCTTTAAATTTACCTGAATATTCAGCGTTTTATCGAAGAGTAATATCACCTTCCGGACGTCAAAAACAACGAAAAGTATCACGCTTGTTGCCTCCTGAACTCAATACAAAGCTTAATGAGCTATTAAAGGCAGACCAGGAAATTGAAATGCTTCCTGGTTCAGCACTTTTTTGTAGAAAAATTGACTTTGAGACTATTAACGGTTTTGATAAATATAATCTTTTATTACGAAGACGACTTGGATACGCGCATAATGCGGTTATGGAACATATTGGGGAGGTGTCGTTACTTTTTGTTGAATCACTTGAAGAGTTTAAATTTTACCACTTTATGAAGTAGAGCAGGTATGTTGTGCGTAAACTTGGAATAAGTTTTCATTGACAATACAAAATTGTGCAATGCCCATTAAAATTATTGGTGGGGATGGTGCATATGGATCGATCAAAAATATCTAGATATAAAATAATATCAAAGCACTTTGTGAGCTAGAATGATAGAGCAAACTGTAGCTAAAATTAAATTTTTTAAATCAAGTTACTAGCCGTTTTCTAATTCCATAATTTCCATCGTCAAATTAAATAAGTTAAATCGGATTAGCTAGTTGTGAATTTGGGGGGAGGATGTGGCGAATTATAGCAGTAAAGTGCCCACAATCTATGTGTTGTACACAGGAGGCACGTTCGGAATGGCGGCTAGCAATCAATCCAGTGCTCTTATGCTAAAGCCTCAAGCGCTTTGGGAGATTGAACCTCATTTACAAGTTATTGCCGAGGCCCAATTCGGGCTGAAGATTAAGTTTGATAGCCTTGACCAGCCTGTAGATTCCTCATCTATGAAACCAGTAGATTGGTTAACGATCGCTAGGCGAATAGCATGCAATTATGAATACTATGATGGTTTTATAATTATTCATGGAAGCGATACGCTAGCATACACGGCATCAGCACTCAGTTTTATTTTTGAAAATCTTGCCAAGCCCGTTGTGGTAACAGGTTCGCAACTGCCTTTATTGTCAGCACGAACAGATGCAGCTAATAATTTCATATTAGCCTTAAAGATCGCAGCTCATGTCGGCTTGAGTGGGAAGCCTCTGGCAGAAGTTGCTGTGGTATTTGCTAATAAGGTACTACGAGGTAACCGGTGTCAAAAAATAAGCACTTCTAAGCGAGCAGCTTTTGCGTCTCCAAATTGTAAGCCGCTTGCAAGTGTTTTACAGGACGGTCTGCAAATCTGTAGGCATGCAGTACGGAATTCGATGCGGCTAGGAAAACCATTAGTTCTTAATCAGCAATTGGAGACGGGTGTTATAGACATTGCATTATTTCCAGGAATTTCATCGCAGTTTCTTGAGCGAGTATTAAATCAGGAGGGGGTGCGTGGTGTTGTTCTGAGAAGCTTCGGTGCAGGTAATGCACCTGAGGCACCAGATTTTCTTTACATGCTTAAACAAAAAATTTTAGAGAGAGACCTTATTGTAGTCGCAGTTACGCAATGTATGCACGGAAGTGTGCGTCCCGGATATTATGCTTCTGGGGTAGGCCTCATAGATTGTGGAGTTTTCTCTGGTGGTGACATGACCCCTGAAGCAGCTTTTACGAAACTTATGGTGCTTCTACCAACAATTAACAATTATGATAATAAAAAGAAGATCTCTGCAGATTTGCGTGGCGAAATAACAATCTAGCCATTTCTGATCGTGGTATTTACAGCCTGGCCTGGACAATTTAAAGTATTAATAGGATGCTTTTTCAGCATATAGATTTGTTATTATATGCAAAATCAATAGAAATTAGACTCTAATCTGCAACATACGTTTCCTGACTTCAGATGCCATTAGGTATATTGGGTGATTTTGGCTGTAGTCAAATAAGAAAGTCAGATTTTGCAAAATCGAAAGCTAATATAGATTGCTAAAACTTAGACCTATGATTGATCTAACTAAATAAGGTCCGCGCGACACTAGCTCTGCATAGATACAACTGTGCCACTCCCCATCTTTGATCTATATCAAAGCAGCACTTATTACCACCTGCAAAAATATATACTTAAAATATACTGCCTGTCTCTATTCAGCAGACTGGAAAAGGGGGGACTTCCAATGTCAAACGGTACCCTAACCGTTTTTATTGCAATCGGTGTAATATTAAGTGCTGCCGCATCGATTTTTGCGCAGGATGACATTCTCCGTGCGCATGGTCTTTTAATGACAGTTATCATGTTTATTGGCATGTTAGTAGTCATTGTCTTGTCAGACTATCGCCCAGCCCATTCGCGCCCTTCGCGCAAAGACGATTCGCCCTACATGGATGATGTTGTGCGTTTTGGTGTGATTGCGACCGTGTTCTGGGGGGTGGTTGGTTTTCTTGCCGGGGTGGCTATTGCAGCGCAGTTGGCATGGCCTCAATTAAATATCGAGCCTTATTTTAACTTTAATCGACTTCGACCGCTTCATACTTCGGCAGTGATTTTCGCTTTCGGTGGTAATGCGTTGATTGCGACAAGTTTCTATGTAGTTCAACGTACTTGTCGTGCTCGCTTGTTCGGAGGTGACTTGGCATGGTTCGTCTTTTGGGGGTATCAGTTCTTTATTCTTCTAGCAGCCACTGGCTACCTGGTTGGTGCAACACAGTCTAAAGAATATGCCGAGCCGGAGTGGTATACTGATATTTGGCTGACGATTGTATGGGTAGCCTACTTAATAGTTTTTATGGGTACAGTGATAAATCGAAAGGAGCCACATATTTATGTTGCTAACTGGTTTTACATGGCATTTATCATCACTGTAGCAATGTTGCACATAGTTAACAATCTCAGCGTTCCTGTGAGTTTTTTAGGTGGCAAAAGTTATTCAGCTTTCTCGGGTGTCCAGGACGCATTGACCCAGTGGTGGTATGGGCATAATGCTGTCGGATTTTTCCTTACTGCTGGTTTCCTAGGTATAATGTATTATTTCATACCGAAACAAGCTAATAGACCTGTCTACTCCTATCGTTTGTCAATAGTTCACTTTTGGTCGCTGATTTTCCTTTACATTTGGGCGGGTCCTCATCACCTGCATTACACTGCACTTCCTGATTGGGCTTCTTCTTTAGGAATGGTTTTTTCAATTATGCTTTGGATGCCCTCGTGGGGAGGCATGATAAACGGATTAATGACCCTATCAGGAGCCTGGGACAAGCTGCGTACGGATCCAGTTTTACGTATGATGGTGATTGCAGTGGCCTTTTATGGCATGTCGACTTTTGAAGGGCCAATGATGTCGATTAAATCTGTTAACTCGCTATCACATTATACAGATTGGACAATCGGGCACGTGCACTCAGGTGCGCTAGGCTGGAACGGCATGATTACGTTTGGAGCAATTTATTATATGGTTCCAAAACTTTGGGGTCGAGAGCAGCTTTACTCCCTACGTTTAGTTGACTGGCATCTTTGGCTTGCGACTATCGGTATAGTAATTTACGCATCTGTAATGTGGGTTGCTGGAATTACTCAGGGGCTTATGTGGCGTGAATACGATGATCAGGGTTTCTTGGTGAATTCGTTCATCGATACCGTTTCTGCAGTTCATCCTGAGTACGTCTTGCGTGCTTTTGGCGGCCTTCTATATCTTTCTGGAGCGTTACTCATGGCTTATAATGTCTACAAAACAGTTACAGTCGGTGCTAGAAGAACTGAACCGGTAGGTGCTGCCGGCAAACAGCTCGAGCCTGCTGAATAAAGGGAAGATGGATCAATGTCAATTTTTAACCATCACAAGGCTTTTGAGCGGAATGCATCCCTCTTGATGGCCGTTTCTCTTGTCGTAGTTATGATAGGCGGTATCGTTGAAATTGTTCCGTTGTTCTATCTTAAGAATACTATTGAGAAAGTGGAGGGTGTGCGTCCATATACTCCACTGGAACTAGCCGGTCGCAATATTTACATAAGAGAGGGATGTTATGTTTGTCATAGCCAAATGATACGTCCATTTCGTGATGAGGTTGAGCGTTACGGACACTACTCATTAGCAGCTGAAAGTATGTACGATCATCCCTTTCAATGGGGTTCTAAGCGAACAGGGCCTGACTTGGCTAGAGTTGGAGGGCGTTACTCTGACGAATGGCATGTGGAGCATTTAAAAAGCCCTCGCAGCTTGGTGCCAGAGTCAATAATGCCTAATTATAGCTTCCTTCTAAAAAATAAGTTGAATATTAACGCTATAGACAGACATCTTTCAGCTAATCGCACAGTAGGAGTTCCGTATACCGATGAGATGATAAATTATGCGTTAGCTGATCTTAAGGCTCAAGCTACTCCTGACTCTAGTGGTCTACAGGGTTTGCGAAAGCGATATGATAAGGTTAACGCGCGCGATTTTGATGGTAATCCATATTTGATTAGCGAAATGGATGCGCTCGTTGCATATTTACAAATGCTAGGTACGTTAGTAGATTTCGATGCCTATAAGCCAAGAGAAAACTTGAGATAGGAGGTATCATCTATGGACTACGAAGCTTTACGGCAACTAGCTGATAGCTGGGGGCTAGTTTACCTCTTTCTTGCTTTTGTTACCGTTGTCGCTTTTAATTTTCGTCCTGGCTCGAAAGAGACTGCGGATGAACTTTCCAAGATACCTTTTCGAGAGGATGAACCTCATGGCAACTAATGATCACGACTCTCATGAGATTGACGAACTCTCTGGTACACAAACAACTGGCCATGAGTGGGATGGCATTAAGGAGCTCGACACCCCCATGCCACGCTGGTGGGTCCGAACCTTTTATGCTACTATAGTTATAGCGTTTTGCTATGTGATTTATTACCCTGCTATACCGTTAATCGAAACTTCGACAGTAGGTGTTTCGGGTGTAACAGCTCGTGGTACCGTTGAAGAGAAATTAGCTGCTGTTAAACGGGACAAATCAAAACTGGATGTCAAGCTCGCCAACACTGCACTCGAGAATGTGCGAAATGACGACCAGCTTTATCGGTATGCAGTTGCAGGTGGTGAGTCACTCTATAAAGTATATTGCACACAGTGCCATGGCTCCGGCGCTCAAGGTGCTGTGGGCTATCCTAATCTGAATGATGATGATTGGTTGTGGGGTGGAGATCTTGACGCAATAAGAACAACTATTGCACATGGGGTTCGTAATGACGCCGATGATGATACGCGGTTATCCATGATGCCATCATTTGGTAGGGATGGAATTTTAAGTAATACAGAAATTTCATCAGTGGTGGAGTATGTGCTTAAAATGTCTGCTAAAGACCATAATCCTAAACGTGCTATTGATGGGAAAGCAATTTTTGCCGAAAATTGTGCCTCTTGCCATGGTGATGACGGATTAGGTAACAGAGACCTAGGGGCGCCTAATTTAGCAGATGCGCTAGCTTTATATGGCAACGACCGGCAATCTTTAACCCGCCAAATTATAGCACCACGTCATGGTGTGATGCCCCCTTGGCTAAAGCGTTTAGGAGAGCCTAAAGTGCGTCAGCTAGCTTTCTACATTCACAGCTTAGGCGGTGGTGAGACTGCAAAATAGTAATAAGTTATAGCTTTTGAACTATTGGTGTCTCTTACTAAAAGCCATATTGTGAGTTTCATCGCTACTTCAGCTTTCAAACGAATAGACTTAGGGGCGAAATTCGCCCCTAAGTCTTCACGAATAGTTTAGCATTCATAGTGATGCTTTTGAGGTTATTATAGCCATGTCGGCAGACGATCATACGCTAGCCGTAAAAGATTCTCTTATAGGATCGGGCAGTTCTCAGGCCCATCAAGAACTATACGCGGCAAGAAAAAAAATTCACCCTAAACGTGTAAAAGGTTCATACCGTTCGCTTAAATGGGCGGTAATGGTGATTACCTTAGGGATATATTACATCACACCTTGGCTTCGATGGGATCGTGGCCTTTATGCTCCAGATCAGGCTGTTTTAATTGATCTTACAAATGCACGGTTTTATTTCTTTTTTATTGAAATTTGGCCACAAGAATTTTTCTTTGTTGCAGGCCTTCTCATTATGGCAGGGATAGGGCTATTCCTTCTCACCTCAACCATAGGCCGTGCTTGGTGTGGCTATGCTTGTCCCCAAACTGTCTGGGTTGACTTGTATCTTCTTGTCGAACACCTTATAGAAGGAGACCGTGGCGCACGTATTAAGCTCGATGCAGCAACGATGTCTTGGGATAAAATTTTAAAACGCCTTAGTAAGCACATAGCATGGCTTTTTATAGCACTCGCAACTGGTGGAGCTTGGGTTTTTTATTTCGCCGATGCTCCAACACTACTATTTGAGATCATAACGGGTGAAGCACAATTTACAGCTTATGTCACTGTCTTAGTATTAACAGCAACGACATACACGTTTGGAGGAGTGCTGCGTGAACAGGTCTGTACTTACATGTGTCCCTGGCCGCGCGTTCAGGCTGCCATGTTAGATGAACACTCGTTGACGGTCACTTATAACGATTGGCGAGGGGAGCCACGATCAAGGCACATAAAACGAGCGCGCGCTGAAGGCAAGTTTACAGGAGACTGTGTAGACTGCGGAGCATGCACTTCTGTTTGTCCCATGGGGATTGATATACGTAAAGGTCAACAGTTGGAATGTATAACCTGTGCGTTATGCATTGATGCCTGTGATAATGTTATGAGAAAGTTAAATTTAGAATGTGGGCTAATCTCATATACAACATTAAGTGATTACAACACGAATATGGCTATTGCTGGTGCTAAACAAGTCAATACAGAAGGGGATATAGTTTGGGATACAACGCGAATAGAGCCATACAATGTACGCTCTCGAGAGGGT
>JABSQE010000175.1 GCA_013214245.1 Hyphomicrobiaceae bacterium | reverse complement strand
CGTTGACCACGACCAATTGGTATCAATGCATCAACAGCTTTTAAACCAGTTGCCATTGGCTCGTGAACAGATTTACGAGGCAATATTCCTGGTGCTTTTACATCAACGCGTCTCTTTTCTTTGCTATCTATTGGACCCTTTCCATCAATAGGGTTACCTAGCCCATCTACAACGCGACCTAATAGGCCCATACCAACAGGAACCTCTACAATCGCACCAGACCTTTTTACAGTAGCTCCCTCTTGTATACTGCGGTCATCACCAAAAATAACGACACCGACATTATCGGCTTCAAGATTTAGAGCCATGCCCTGCAAACCATCAGAGAATTCAACCATCTCACCGGCTTGTATATTGTCCAAGCCATGGACGCGAGCTATGCCGTCGCCAACTGACAGCACTTGACCTATTTCAGAGACTTCTGCCTCTTGACCAAAATTTCTGATCTGCTCTTTGAGAATCGAGGAGATCTCAGCGGCCCGGATATCCATTTAGCCAACCTCTTTCATGCGCATTTTTAGCGTTAAAAGCTTCGTACGAAGCGAAGAATCTATCATGCGACTGCCGATCTTGACCACTAGGCCGCCGAGCAGCGATGAATTTACGTGTGTGCTTATCTGCACATTTTTCCCAGTTGATTCTGCAAGCATATGCTTGAGGACCTGAACCTGTTCTTCAGTTAAAGCATTAGCACTAGTGACGTCAACTTGAACCTCATCTCGTGCACCTGCTACCAGTTGCAAAAACGACTTTACTGTATCAGATAGTACAAGTAGGCGTTGGTTTTTGACAACCAATTTCACAAATTTTATCGTTATTGACGAAAAACCCAACTTTTCCATAATTAAGTATAAAGCTCGACTTTTATCCTTAGCAGGGAAGAGGGGATTTTTAATCATCCAACGCAGGTCAGCACTTTCAGCAAGCATTGCCTGTATTTTTTTTATATCGACTTCAACGCGCTCAAGTTGAGATTGCTCTTTGGCGAGTTCAAATAGAGCGGTTGCATACCTTCCCGATACGCTATTTGTCATTTGATGTTCAGTTGCCACGGTGTTATGCACTTTCATTCTTCTCAGAGCGCCAAGTAAGGATCTTATCCTCTTTCGAAACTTAAGAATCGCAGTACACGAGCCCTTTGCAGAGAGAATACAGATGTTTCGAATGTTTAAGATGAACAGATGTACAACTAATTTATACAGTACTCCTCAGAGGTCCTATCACGCGTTATAAGTGCTAATCAACAACTCTGATCGAGCCGCAATGCCGCATTCATAAAATAACGATAGAATGCAGCTGCTAATTCAATACAAAATTGCTTTATTGATCGCATTAGTAGCTTTAACGATTGTGTCATCGATTGAAAAGTATTAATTCAAAACACATATACCAAAAATAGTCGTATATTATCTTATAAATCGTAATTACATGCACCCAACAATTCATATTGTCATTGGATAATAATTAACTCATGCTAAGAGCTTCTTACTGTGTCGTTGCAATTGTTATTTTGCTCACGTAAATAATTTTGTATTGCACTACTATATCAGTCTTTAGTGTGTCTTTTATAGGACGTCTATTTTTGGAAGTCCGGCATAGTTAGAGTGTGAGAATGGTGGTTGTACATTAATCCTAAATTTTTACGAGACGAATAAGCTTATATTTACCATGCTACCTTGTTCATTAAGCGAAATCGAATTAAACCATTTAAAAAAAGCTACGTTTTACACATACCCTACTTTTGAATAATTTAACTTAGGTTGCGCAGGAACGCTTCAAGAGGAATTTTGACATCAAACAATGTTAATATTACATTTAGTGAGAGTGTTTATTCACAATGAAAGCAGCTCATTTATTATGAAAGTAATAAAAGTTTATCAGCTGGCTTCAAGAAATAATATTCATGACTAAGTAATAGACTGGAACTAGCATCTCACCAAGTGACGATGCTTGACATCACCCTAGAAATACAAGAGAAAAAGTCCTTTAATTAGGATATAGTCAAATGTATGTTAGTACAGGCCTCGCTTCGACGTTATTGTGGAAATCAAACCGGTTTATTGTGGTTGAATAGGACTTAAGTAATCCTCAGTTATCTAAACTATACTCGGCAATCACATTAGCGAGACTTTTGTATTTAAGATAGATTTCTCTAACTACACTATTCTGTATCTGCATAAAAATCTTATTTCACATTTTATTTTAATTTAATGCAAGTCTTTTCCGGACAATCTTATTGACACTTCTAGGATTTGCCTTGCCGCCAGTAGCTTTCATAACCTGGCCAACAAACCAACTTAAGAGTTTTGGATTATCGTCTACTTTTTGAACTTGCATAGGGTTAGCTTTAATTACCTCATCGACGATAGCTTCTATTTGCGTTGTATCTGTAACTTGTGCTAATCCTCTCGCACTCACGATGTCTGCCGGATTACCACCTTCGGACCAAAGGGTCTCAAAAATCTCTTTTGCAATCTTACCAGAAATAGTACCCTCTGTTATAAGTTTCAGCAAGCTACAAAGCTGATCAGAGCTAACGGGTGAACTGGAGATATCGAGACCCTCTCTGTTGAGACGACCGAAGACATCGTTTATTACCCAGTTTGCAGCTAATTTACCTTCACACCCACCTACTACAGACTCAAAATAATCAGCATTGCGTTTCTCTGCAACAAGAACTCTAGCGTCATATGATGTTAGACCGTACTCTTTTTTAAAACGCTTAAATTTAGAATCAGGGAGCTCTGGAAGATTAGCAGCTAATCCTTCAATAAAAGCTTCATTAAGTTCAAGGGGTAGAAGATCTGGATCTGGAAAATAACGATAGTCATGTGCCTCCTCCTTGGAACGCATAGGCCTTGTATATCCCGAGTTCGGATCAAACAATCGTGTTTCTTGTAAAATTTTGCAACCATCTTCAAGAAGCTCAACCTGTCGGTGAGATTCTGCCTCAATTGCTTTGCCAATAAACCTAACAGAATTCAAGTTCTTAATCTCACAGCGCGTACCTAGTGCTTCACCAGGGCGCCGAACGGAGACATTAACATCGGTGCGCAAATTACCCCTCTCCATGTCACCGTTACAAGTTCCCAAATAACGCAGAATGTTTCGTAATTTTAAAACATATGCTTGCGCCTGCTTTGCAGAATGTAGTTCTGGCTTAGACACAATCTCCATAAGTGCAATGCCTGATCGGTTAAGATCGACATAAGAATATTCATTACGTGTATCGTGCATGGACTTACCAGCGTCCTGCTCTAGATGTAAGCGCTCTATACCAATCTTGTGCACTTCACCTTCTACGTAAATCTCAACAAAGCCTTCACCAACGATAGGGTATCTATTTTGTGAAATCTGATAACCCTGAGGCAAGTCAGGGTAGAAATAATTTTTCCGCTCGAATACCGAATACGTATTAATCCGAGCGTTCAGGCCAAGTCCTGTTCGAATGGCCTGCTCAATACACTTCTCATTAATAATCGGCAACACACCAGGCATGCCCGCATCTATAAGAGACACTTGATTATTTGGTTGTCCGCCAAACGCGGTTGCTGCACCTGAGAAGAGCTTGGTACAAGAATTGACCTGAGCGTGTACTTCAAGGCCAATAACAACTTCCCAATCTCCGGTGGCGCCTACTATGAAGTTGTCTGGTCGAATGGTCGCCGCCCTACAATGCATTGGGATTTTTTCCTTATATAAAATGGTAATAGGGTGATGCTAGGCACGAGTTATTAGTGATAACTCAAAAGGTAAAAAAAGTTATTATTATGTTTTGCAGCAATATAGGTTTTTTACTAAATAGTAGTCAATTATGACTAATGATAAAATTTACTATAAAGCCCTAAGATTATGTCAAATAAGCGGTGCGAAATTGACAATTAGATGTATATCCTTAATTTATATTTTCACAGTAATGTTTATGATTATTTCAAATTTTGCTCAAGCGGTAGAAGAACCCGGCCTTAGACACAAGTTATGGCCAAATTCGTGGTCATTAAGCACTCTGATATCTATAAAACCGAGCTACGAAGGCTCGGACAAATATAAGTTTCAACTTGTACCAGCCTTAATACCAAATCCAGAAACTCCTGCAAGCTTTATTGATATAAGAGGAACAGATGACATTCGTCTAACCTTACTAAAAAGAGAGCTTTTTGAGGTGGGTCCAACCTTTGGATACCATTTTGGTCGAAACCAGAAAGATGGTCGCAAGTTAAAAGGGCTTGGAAATGTTGAAAACGGTTTAGTTCTCGGTGGATTTATAAAAACATCATTATTGTCGTCAATAGACACCAGTCTCTCTTATCACCACGAAGCTTCAGGAGATATTAATGGCAACCAGTTTCGGTTAAGTTTTGACTACGAAATGTATTCCACTAGCACTGCATACGTTTTCAGTCGTTTAGTTGCAACATACGCCGATGGCGAGCACATGAGCCAATATTTCGGCGTAACAGAAATCCAACAGCGTAATTCCCAAGCTGGATTAAAAAAATTTAACGCTAATGCAGGTATAAAAGGTGTAAGTTTAAGTTTAGGTGGAAAATTAGAATTATTTGATGCCATAAAACTCAACTTAAAAGGACGCTATGGTAGGTTAATTGGTTATGCTGCGAACAGCCCAGTCATAGAAACAAAAAACCAATTTTTAGCTTCAATAGGTATTACCTTTTCCCTCTAAGAAGTAAAACTGAAACCCTAATATTTGCTTATACACTGTAAAGTAGAAGACTTTTCCGTTTCATAAATTTTTCAGCCCAGTTTATTAAAAATTCTGGATCGGACTAAAAGGTACATCTTTCACATTAGTCTTAAAGCACCTGATCATTTTTTAACGCCTTAAAAATATGGGCATTAAAGTCTAATTTAAGATTTCTACACTTTTTCTCAAAACTTGTTGCAATTATCTCTTTTTTTCAAACTACCACATAACACAAGGCAATATATTATAAAACACGACCATAAAAGCCACTAAAAACCTACCCTAGACGTCAAGTGCGTATAAATTATAGATATCAAGTATAATGTCGTGTGATGTGGTTGATAATCATTCAAATTATTCATTGTACTACGAGCTATGAATTTAATCTTTTTAAAGTCTTTATAAAGTCAAGTTTGTTCCTAGCGACAACATTCAAGTTTCATACATAACTAAATACGATGATGCAGTCTTAACAATCTTACGTAAGATACGATACGAGATTAAAACCAAAAAAGTTGTCAAAATAAATGTTAGAAGGAAATATTAATTCAAGCAAAATTGAGAACGACAATTTAGTATTTTTCAAGTCTTTAAAAATTTGGCTTTGCGCAGATCAGATCTTATTATATTCAACCATCCAGTCCATTCATCAATTGCGCGCGCCGCTTGTAGTTTCTTTTTAGCAAGTGATTTCATTTTACCACGAAGTCTTGCTCTCAAATGATTTTGCTTAGGAACTTCAATGCTAGGAATTAAACCGAAATTCATATTCATGGGTTGAAAATTGCGTTTTTTACCAGCATTTGAGCCACCTGTGACGTAAGCAAGAAGGGCACCATGTGCTGATGTAGGTGGTGGTAACTCGAACGATTGTCCAAGCCATTCTGCAGCTGCAAAAGTTCCTGCCATCAATCCACATGCAGCACTTTCACTATACCCCTCAACGCCAGTAATTTGACCCGCAAATCGCATGCGAATTTGATTTCTTAAGCGCAAGGATTTATCTAGCAAAAGGGGAGAATTAAGAAAAGTATTACGATGCATACCACCAAGCCTAGCGAACTCGGCATTTTCTAGACCTGGAATCGTACGAAAAATGCGTTTCTGTTCGCCATAACGAAGTTTTGTTTGAAAACCGACCATATTCCATAGTGTGCCAAACTCATTATCTTGTCGTAATTGCGCAACAGCAAAAGGTCTTTTCGCTCCGAAATTTGGATTGATCAAACCAACAGGCTTCATTGGACCATACCTTAATGTGTCTCGACCTCGTTCAGCCATTACCTCAATCGGCAGGCAACCGTCAAAATATGGTGTTTTATCTTCCCAAGTCTTAAACGAGACTTTGTCACTTTTTAACAGGGCATCTATAAATAAATTATACTGAACTTCATCCATTGGGCAATTCAGGTAGTCTGCACCGTTACCGGCAGGACCTTCTTTATTGTAACGTGACTGTCTCCATGCTGTTGATAAATCAATGCTGTCATAGTAGACAATTGGGGCAATAGCATCAAAAAAAGCCAGCGCGCTCTTTCCCGTAAGCCGAATAATTGCTTCTGCTAACGCTTCAGATGTAAGCGGACCTGTCGTTATTATAACATTATCCCAGTGCTCTGGTGGTAAATCTACGATTTCACCGCGAACAATTTTTATCAATGGGTGAGCCTCTAGTGTGGCTGTAACTCCAGTTGCAAACCTTTGTCTGTCTACAGCTAAAGCACCACCCGCCGGCAAACGATACTTATCTGCGACCGACATTATTAGTGAATCTGCTAGCCGCATTTCCGCATGGAGAACGCCCGCAGCACTAGTTTCTGAATCGTCTGATCGAAAAGAGTTTGAGCAAACAAGTTCAGCACAATACTCTGTTTGATGTACTTCTGTCCCAAAAAGAGGACGCATTTCGTGGAGAATGACCTGAACACCATAACTTGCTGCTTGCCAAGCTGCTTCCGAACCGGCGAGCCCTGCACCAATGATATGAATTGGTTCCTGAAAGTTTGTTATATTTATCAAGTTTCCAACCCTTATATACACAGCTTTTAAGAGACCAAAGATTGCTACCTTGGCTTATCTTGTTGTAAAAACTTTAGAGTTACTATAAAGCAAGAGATAACAAAAAAAATCGCTCAAACAATTTTAGAGATTAGCTTTCTCAATTATTTTAGTGTATTTTCTCTACGACTGTTTTGAGAATGGGATAAGTTTTAAATTAGGTCATTTCATATTTAAAATGTATTAACTGCCGCGTTAGGACATAACTGTAACATGTCTCTAGTATAAATGCCGCAAAGCTATGTAACGATGCTGCAAATTATACTTTTACTTACTAGCCCACTAAATACGGTGCGTTAATTCAGCAGAAAGAGTAAAGAAACAATTTGTTTGTAACTAATTTCCCAAAAAGGCACTGTGGTTTAATCAACTGCGTCACTGGCAACCACTAAAATTTTCCCTGACGCACAATCTAGTCATACCCCAAGTGGCTCTATTTATCTGAACTACAATTGGTTCGAGGTAGTAGTTCCTAAAACTTCTTGTGAAGGCACTAAGTAACTTGTATGAATACACCTTTTTTCCTATTAAATATTTTTTCATTACGTCGAGCGTCAATGAGAGCTCTGTCATGAATGACAACTAAGTACTCCGAAGATT
>JABSQE010000174.1 GCA_013214245.1 Hyphomicrobiaceae bacterium | reverse complement strand
TAGGGGGACTTGGAACCATAGCACGAGTTGTATCCCCCTCTGAAGAGATTTACGCGGAGCGCCTGCCGCTTCGCATTGGCTTAGAACGAATTAAATATCTCTACACACCATTTCACGCAGCCCTTAACGACCTGATTGAACAGACTCGTCGTAAATTCGGCTTTGCCATACTCATTGATTGTCATTCTATGCCCTCAACATCAAGTATGAACCCTAAAGTTAATCGTCCAGATTTTATAGTTGGCGATCGTTATGGGACATCATGCCATAAGCACCTTACTCAAATTGTGAGGCAATCTCTTGCCCAAATAGGTCAGCGTGTGCGGGTCAATCAGCCTTACGCTGGTGGTTTTATAACAGAGCATTATGGTCATCCAAAAAACGATGTTCATGCTGTGCAGATAGAAATAAATCGCAGACTATACCTTGACGAACCAACTTTAATGAAATCATGCAAATTTCAGCATTTTAAGGAACAAATGTCATCGTTTTGTCTAAAAATTGTAACGCAAGCACCGAATATAATAATGTCTAGCCATGTTACAAAGTAATACACATAACACTTAATATTATACTGGATATAAGTATTTTGCTTGCAAAAAAGCCCAAAAGTATAAATAACAATCTACAAAGGCGTTCATGATTAATCAATATAAAGCTTCATTACAACCTTGGAACAATAATCATCCGCTCTACAGGTAAACCTCCAGAAAGGTGACTCTTAATAATCTCATCAATATCATCTCGTGTACGAGGAATGTACCAAATTCCTTCGGGATAGACTAGCATCAAAGGTCCTGCTGAGCAGAACCCCAGACAACCTGTAGCCGTCAAACCGATTTCTGCATTGCCAAGTTGTTCAAGGCGTGCATTTAAGTACTCGTAAAGCTCTTGTGCCCCTACCTGACCGCAACTGCCACGTGGGTGCTCTGGTGGGCGCCCCTGCAGACATGCAAACAAATGGAAGCGATAAATCTGTGGAATTTCCAACGATGTCACCAGCGACTCCTTTGATTTAGTGTAGTCTTCATATGTATTAAAATTAGCGCTTACATAAGCTTTGCATCAACGAAATTAAGGTTTTTACCAGTAGCACTTTTTAGTGTGCGATCTAAACTTATTGTATGGCCACCATACGTGAACAAACCTTTCTAACTTAAAATTACTCTGCAATATTTAGATACCATAGTTGCAAATGCGAATTCTTCGAATAATAACAGCAATCAATAATTATTAGTTTAAGAAGATGTAATGTAACTTTTCAACTAAATACAAGAATAAGCCACGAGTAAAAATGCAACTTATAATCTAGGTATAGCTCTCAAATGACATTTTTTACACTATAGTGGAAATTTAACTAAACATACAATGATTCTCATTTAAAAACACTGGATATTCAGATATTTCAAGATAGAAAAAGAGCTTAAGCTTCTTAAAAGTACGTGCGCTTGCAATCACAATTATCTATTCATGTTAAATTAAGATCTATTTAGACGATATTGCTATAGATAGCTATCACCTTTAGATAATAGAAAGAAGTCTACCGATAACGACCCGAACCCAATAGTCACTAATTAGGCTTATATCTGTATTGTAAAAACCCTTAAAATTACTTTTTTAAATCGATTAGCGGGCCACCTTGGATGCAACAATTCTTGAATTTTTCGTCACTGGGCAATCTATATTTACAAGTTTTTGTTGAGATAAATGCTCGATATGAGCTTGAACAGTCAGTAAAACAGCCTTGGTAAGATTTGGATCATGCCTTTTGTAAGTATGGGTAACAATATCCGTAATTGTACAACAACCATTTTGAACGGCGGCTAAAATAATCTTTTCACGAACCTTACGATGTAGAATATAAGCCTTAACTAACCGCTTTGGTTGTTCTATCTGACCACCGTGTCCAGGATAATAAACAACGTCATTACGCCTTGCTAACATTTCTAGTGAGGCAAAATAATCTCCCATGTGCCCCTCAGGTGGAGCAATCAAGCTAGTACTCCAACCCATAACATGGTCTCCTGAAAACAGAATACCCGTGCCTTTCAATTCGAAACACAAATGATCAGGAGCATGTCCAGGTGTAAAAATAGCAGTAAGAGACCAATCGCTACCATTAACCTGACTGCCATGATAAAGTTGAATTGTTGGAAAAACTTGCACATCGCTTGACACGTTATAAACCATGCTGCTATTATCAAAATTTCCATGACACATGCTGTGGCTACAACCACAAATTGTTGCACCAGTTGCTTCAGCAAGGCTCTTTAGCCCATCAACATGATCGAGATGAGTATGGGTTACAAAAATGTGCGTTATCTGTTTTGATACGGTTGCTGCCATAATAGCTGAGTAATGATAATCATCCTTAGGACCTGGATCAATCACGGCTACATCATTCCCTTGGCCTACAATATATGTATTGGTTCCTTTAAAAGTAAAGGAACTCGGGTTATTAGCCACAATCCGCCGAACACCAGGTACCATTATCTTAGGTTTACCATACACAAAATCTATGGAAGTCTTAAAGGTAAGCTTAGACATCATATACCTTGAGCAATTAAGTTTGTACATTCATGTCAATAGTCAGTAGATCGAATTTTCACCAGTACTCCTATATTAATAGATAAGATTCATAACATAGGATGAGAAGTAATTTTCTAGTTTCACTGTTTAAGGCACATTAGTACATAAAATCTAAGAACTTTCTTGTTGAATTTTTTTCCTTTTTAATAAAGCTCATAACATTGTATCTGCAATACATCGAAATCACTAACTGGTGATATCTATTTCTATAGCTTTTTCCGCACAGCATTCAATATTTTAGTTAGTATGCTTCCAGAGTGTAAAGCAATAAGCTACAGGCTGTCATTCTGTGTACGATTATTTCTTACAAGATATAATTAGGTATCGGCAACTAGTGTTTGGCTAAATATAAGTGAATCAAGGAAAGGATTGAATGAGGCAATCCAATTCTAAATCAGTAATTAAACTTAAAATCAAACTGGCAATTTTCAAAAGAAGCTCATGGCGATAATGATCATAATCGCTAGTTCAGTCTACAAATAAAACAGCTATTATGTTTGTATTGGAAGCATTACTTTCTGTGGTAAAATAGAATGCCAAGCAGAGAGACAAGGCTGTGAGTATAATATTCTATATTTAGACGTACCAGATACAAAAAAGATAGCAGAGCGCCTCGTACGATATTAGCAGCATATCAGATATCTAATCGGGCTTTGAGAATGATGTCGAGAATTGTATTTGGATCAGAATTCTGGGGTAAGCGAGAAAAATTACCCTGAACTTTAAGGGCTTGATTTAATTTTTCCTGAAACTTCATGCGATCTATTTCTACCGCACCAAACTGTCGGAGATGATCCGTAATGAACTGAGTATCCAGCATAATAAAGTTACCATATATTAATCTTGCACAAAGATATACCAAAGCTATTTTGGATACGTCTCGCTCTCGTGAAAACATACTTTCACCGAAAAACACACCACCAAGGCTAACTCCATAAAGCCCACCAACAAGACAGTTATCCTTGTTCCACACTTCTACAGTATGGCAATGACCCCGATTGAAAAGATCTTTATACAATCCATGAATACGATCGTTGATCCAAGTTGAGGATCGTCCTGGAGTTGGTTCTGCACAACCTCTGATAACACCATCGAAATCGTAGTCAATTCGAATCTCAAAATTTGCTTTTCGTATTGTGCGTGAGAGCCGCTTAGGTACGAGCAAACGGTCAAGTGGCAAGATACCGCGAATTTGAGGTTCAATCCAGAACAGCTGCCAATCATCAGCACTTTCTGCCATGGGAAAGATACCGCAGGAGTAAGCTTTGAGTAAGACATCCGCAGTAATCTGTAGTTTCAGTGTATCATGTTGTGTCATTGCCTCCCCTTCTGATTTATCAAAGGCTAATTCTACACGCCCGCACAGTGGTTGCCGGAGTTCTGAAATAACTGTTAAATTCACTGTATCATCTCTAGCTACGCCGGGCGTTCATATCAGAATTTCACGAGCATAAAGCAATTGGGGCTCTAAAAGATTCACGAATGGTTGAAATTCATCCCCATTAACATAGTAATTTAAATTCGCTGTGCCCATCTCTAACACCGAATTTAAAGAACTCATAATTTATGTAACTCAACATTAAATGTAATCACTTATTGCACAGTTAGCTTTTTGCCTTGTAAAGCAAAAAATTTAATTTTGGACACACTGAGTGCTTATAGTTTTTTTCCTAAAATTAGTGCCCTGTGTATACTTCACGTAACACTAAACCAAAAAAATAATAAGAACTACAAACGTCAACACTAACGGTTGATTCGATTCACACTTTATGGCTTTTTAATTAACTACCGCTGGCTTTTTCTTTTACAGAAGCATTCGATTGACATACCTAAAACATGTAAAACGGATCGATAGCTCTATTACTGCTTTCTTGAAAATATTAGTCAAAGATTCTATACATTCATAAGATGAAGCATCGCCACGTTATGCAAAAAAATTGTATGAATTGATATTTTAGCACGAGTTATAGAATAAAACTTTGGTGCCACCATCAGATCTGCAGGCACGTCAGTATAGCTATTAAACCAATAGTAAAAATGTAGAAAAACACAAGGATTTCGTTTAATATAAAGATTTTGTCGAAATTAAGACAGATTAATGTTAATTTTAACACAATTAACGTCTAATTATAATAGAATTGCCAAGAGATAGCGTAACATACCTACCGCATGTGGTGGAGACAAGATATAAGCTATATAAATATTTCTCCTACGCCACTGCTATGAGATGATTTATTTTGTTCCAACCCTAACAACTTCGGGGATTTACGCCGTTATATTTCACGAAAAAACGTACTGACTTTTTGGTACTCCTGTGAATGAGATAGCGGTGACAATTTTAAGTTCAGTATTTAAAAGTACTTTTAGCAAAAAACGCTTTTATATAAGTAAACACTCCTTAAGAATTAAATGCGCTTTTGTAAATCAAACTCAGACTGTAATCACAGTACCAACTTGGTTGGTAACAAGCTTTTAATCACCACCAAGTGGAACAAGTTTTTGAAGCGTCCATGCCTGAGGCTGCCCTAACTTCAGAGTGCCGATTTTTGGATAAATGAAATCGTATGATCCTGTTTATGACATCAGAAATATTTGAGCCTTTTAAACCTTTAAAGCCCTTTCAATTTAACTATTACGTATATATCAATTATCATATCTCTCATCTTTAGCTTATCTGCAATTCTAATGTTTTATGTGTCTGTTCTTATATTTCAAATGTCGAACTATTAGCTCGCGTCTTAATTCGTCAACATTAACTTCTGGTTTAATTTTACTTAATTCCTGGAGAGCACCCGCATATCTTATTTGAAAGCTTGGCAACGGTTCTAAATCAAAAGTTGCTTTTTGTACGGATTGTGACCCAACATCGAAATTCCAAGTACTATTAATCGACATACTTACAATGTCGATTATTGTCCTATTTGTTATATATGGTGTCACCTCTCTGTTTGTAAATTCACCTAAGGTTAGTACACCATCCGAGATTTTTAAATCAACAGTTTGATCCATTACTTTTACCAGTTGGCGCATGGAAGCTCCATTCAAATAGTCAACAAGCTCCTTTGTTGAATGCTCCCCTAGCACAATATCATCAATAATCTTACTCAGAGTTATAGGTCTAAACCCAGCAACCAAAAAGTTATTAAACCTTACCGTTCCTACGCCATCCAAAGTTTTAAAAAACGCATGTGGATTAGAGGCCTGTCCCGAAGCGACTAACTGAACACTAACCAACCCATCCGTTTTATGAAGAACCTGATGGGGCATCAATAACGAACTTTTTATACCATTAATAGTAAGTGAGCTTTTAGCGCTGACTAGCGGTGATTTGTTTTCAATAGTAGCTTTGCCTACTATTTGACCACCTAAAATTTGACCATCTAATACTTCTAGAACGAATAGTCTCGCTTTTTTTCTAAGCTTGAAAATCGAATTATCTAGTTTTACTCCAGGTACAATTTTAATGCGGTCTGCTGATATCTTGATATCTATATCTAGGTAATTTGGTACTTCTAGGTCAAACTCCTTGTCAGGCCAGAATGAGCGGATGTCTTGGTTTTTTTTCACATCGAAATTGAGATTAGACGATTGCTTGCCACTTGATTCGGGCAAAGTCATGAATGTCTGACTATTTTGCAACAAAACGGAATGGGCAAAAGTATTGATTTCAAATTGATCGACTACCAAAACTCCTTTCAATAAAATTCTATCTGCCGAAGTCTCTAAAAATGAAAGCTCCAAATCTCCAGACACAGTACTTCCAGCAAATTGGAGAGCTATTGGTTTAAAGATCAACTTATTTTGAGATATTGTAAATATAAATCCACCATCTGCTGTTATATAAGTAGGTAAAGGATGCAACCCGGATAAAAAAAGACTCTCAAATAAAGACTTCAGATCAGAAGCTTCAAGATCTCCGTTACCTACCCAACTCCAAGTGTTATCATCTAATCCAGCACTTCTATCAGCTTGTATTTTTAGGCGCCATCCCTCACCAACTAAAAACGCTGATAGCTTTAATTGAATTTGTGGAATACCAGCTAGATTGAACCTTACACTAAGAGGTAAATTCTTTATTTTTCTTGCTGAATAGCCCTCACCTGGCAAAACCTCTCTCAACATCGTAGCTTGAGTTTCCAAAGCAGATTTTTCTAAGATATCATCTAGATCGATATCTAAAGACAGATAATGCTCAGGCCACTCATGCAGTTCTCCTTCTGTCATTAAAGACAGTTTCAAACTACGAGAGCCGACCTTGCCATTCGCTATTAATTTATTATATCGCTTACTGCCCCGCATATATGAGTGGGAAGAAAAAACCATCCCAATGGGATGAGAAATAGTCCATTTTTTGGGCAGACTCAAGTGTTGTGTCAATAGTTGATAAAAATCATTAATAGCACTAGTGGTGTAGTCTGAATTTGCTGTGAGCAGACCTTTTAATTCCCAGTCCTGATTAGCTGAAGGTCGATAATTGAAATTACCGTCAATTTCTAAATATAATCCAGGTTCTAATGTAAAATGGGACTTAACAAAGCGCAAACTTGTTTCTTCACGCAATAACGTAATATTAACGTCTTTAAATGTGCGATTACCATCGTGCAGATAATTAGTATTAACATGCAAATTAAAGTCAGCGGATCCGAATAATTTGAACAATCGATTAGTTTGTTTGCTAGAAATCCCATTCTTGAACAAGCCTAGTACATATGCCAATTTTTCTATAGATAAAATATCGTTTTTTAGACTAGACAAGTCTATGATATTGGATGACCAATCAAGCGTAAACTTAGGCTTCTTCTGTCCCCAGTTATAACGAAACGTACCACTGGAATGGTGCTCAGCAATATTAATCTTTGTATTGATTATTGCCAATTCATCGGCTGAATACACAAATCCACCTGCGGCTGAGAAATGACCTGTATCTGATTTGTGTTTTAACGGGTGGTGTGGCCATATCCAATTCGAAAAAGCTTTAAATTCTTGGCCTTGTAACAGGCATAGGAATAATGGGTACATTTGTCGGCAATTATTTGTGTAACAAAATCCCTCAAAACAGATTAAAAAAATATTT
>JABSQE010000173.1 GCA_013214245.1 Hyphomicrobiaceae bacterium | reverse complement strand
GGTGTTGGAGAAAAGAAAGCAATGCTCGATCGTTTTAACGAGCTAGCCCTTAACTATTCAGATGACACCGCCGAAGAGATGGCTCAGCTTCAGGATCAGATTGATTCCCAAGATTTGTGGGATCTTGACTCGCAGGTAGAGCAAGCACTTAATGCTCTTCGATGTCCGCCCAGCCATAACCCTGTAGTTGATTTGTCAGGTGGTGAGAAACGTCGTGTCGCACTAACTAAACTGTTACTATCAAAACCTCAGATATTGCTACTTGACGAACCAACTAACCACCTTGATGCTGAAAGTGTTTCATGGTTGGAGAGATTTTTAAAACAGTACGCAGGGTGCGTGATCCTAGTAACACACGACCGTTATTTCCTCGACAACATTACAGAATGGACACTTGAATTAGATCGAGGTCATGGCGTGCCTTATAAAGGTAATTATTCCAAATGGCTTGAACAGAAGGCCAAACGCATAGAGATTGAAAAAGGTCAGGAAGAAGCTAAACGACGAGCTCTCAAACGAGAGTTAGAATGGATACGATCTAGCCCGCGTGCTCGCCAAGCAAAATCAAAAGCACGCATAGATGCTTATGAGCAACTTGCTGATGCAGTAAATCAAGAGGAGATTTCGAGTACACAGATTCGAATACCTCAAGGGCCAAAACTTGGCGGTGTTGTTATCGAAGCGGAAGGTCTAAAAAAAGGCTTTAACGGACAATTATTGATCGACGACTTATCGTTCAAACTGCCTCCAGGTGGAATTGTTGGAGTGATTGGCCCGAACGGAGCTGGTAAAACTACCTTATTTAAAATGATTACCGGCCAAGATACTCCTGATGCCGGTACTATCCGCATAGGTGATACTGTAAAACTGGGCTATGTTGATCAAAATCGTGTTTCACTTAATCCAAAAAACAATGTTTGGGAAGAAATATCAGACGGTCTTGATGTGCTTACTTTGGGTAACAAGCAAATTCATAGTCGCGTCTATACTGGCTGGTTTAACTTTAAAGGACCTGACCAACAAAAAAAGGTTGGGCTACTATCCGGCGGAGAACGTAACCGTGTGCATCTTGCAAAAATGCTAAAGAAAGGTGCGAACTTAATTTTGTTGGACGAACCAACTAATGATCTGGATGTAGAGACGCTCTCAGCACTTGAGGCAGCATTAGAAGACTTTCATGGGTGTGCCGTAATAATAAGCCATGATCGCTTTTTCCTTGATCGCATAGCCACTCACATACTTGCCTTCGAAGGAAATAGCCATGTTGAATGGTTTGTCGGTAATTTTAAAGCTTATGAAGAAGATAAAAAACGTCGACTTGGTGACCATGCAGCTGAGCCAAACCGCATCAAGTTCAAACGCTTCGAACGCTGAGTAGTGAAGTCAGCATGCAATACTCGGCTCACATGGCAAATCTTATCTCAAGCACCGCAAAGATTAATGAAATTTTGTACACCTAATCTATAATTTGAGATTTTTTGTATGTTTTAAACGGGGCGGGGGCTCTAAGATAAAAAGGTTCATAGCGATTTATAAAATTTACTTCAAAACAGAGCCCTTGATAGTGGGGCGTTCGTCTGTGATTTCTTCTACTTGTTAATCAGCCTTCCTGTAAGAGTAGACCTTTCCATTTGCTATGTTTTAACCTAAACAGAAATAACTAAGATGTTTTACTTACATTAACAACTTGCTAGTTATCAATTGTCTGATTACGGCTGTAAGCTTCACAGCTTCTATTTAAATAGAAGAACTACTTAGATGCTAACTAACTATGAAGAATAATACATAGGAGTACCGACTGTAGTATTCATACTGATGCTAGACAAATTATAGTAAAAGAGTAATATAAATGCATCCTGAAATTTGTTCTTACTCTACGATAACGTAAACATCATAGTAATTTTTTAAAATTTCTAGTTATTAGAGTTCTGACTTATGTATTTTGCAGCAACAATTATGTCTTATGACAGTATATTCTAAGACCTAGTCAAAAAATAAGGACGGCATCCACATTACTCATGAGCTGTATGGTTTTTTAACATGTACAATACGATGATGCTCCAGCTAAACTGGACGTATCATGCCTTTGTAATCGAGCGACGCACCTTGACGAAGCTCACAAATTAGAACACGGCTATAATCAAAGGGGCCTGGCAGTAAAATCTGCTGTTTTGGGGCGACCGCAAAACCTACGCTTTTGTAATATGCTAAATCACCCACTAAGGTTACAAGATTTATTTCAGCCGATCTTGCTAGATTAAGACTAGTTTGTATTAGGTTGCGACCAATGCCAAATCCCGCATAGGATGAGTTTACAGCCAAAGGCCCAAGCATTAAAGCCCCAGGTTTATTGCCGATGCAAATCTTAGTAAAACTTATTGAAGCAATAACTATTCCATCGCATTTTGCAATATGGCAAAAAGGTGAAACATGAGTAACGCTCTCGCGAACACGATAAGCAGCCCTGACAAATCGACCAGGACCAAACAGTGATGCGTGAAGCTTGGATATCTCAAGCAAATTACACTGCGAAGTTCGTGTGATAATAATATTGCAAAGTTGGGTTGCCATTTAGCTTTGCCATAAAGGTTGGAATTCTATTTCTATTTGAAACTGATGTCTTTGATACTGAATTATTGCCTTTTAACTAAAGGAAACGACACAATGTAATGATATAGTATAACAAGTTAATTCCCTTTTTCGTTATAGCTGCCTTTATGTTATGTACTATTAGAACATAACATACCAAGAAGTGTAATCACAATTAGTGCGTACAAAATAAAAACTTTTGTTCTCTAAACCTAAACTTGTACCAACCTTGCTTGAAGACAACCACAGCAATACGGACGAAAAGATATTTTATGATACTAAATTCTAGTGTTAATTGAATCCATAAACTTACAAAATAGTAAATTATTAATTCTTTTCCATAATCTTATGAGTTTATTCCTGTTTGGAGTTATTGCTATCTTATACTGTGAAACTTTCATTACCATTATTTGCACTATCGGCTAATGTTTCGAATAATGACTGCATAATTACCAATTAATTTGAGATCTTACTCAAACTTACATACTACTAGTCACACAGTACACAAAGCTTGTTTGCTTTAGATTCGTGTTAAATAATTTAGCAATACCAAATGCTTCGCGTTTACAATTATTAGCTAAATGGAACAAAATTAATATTAACAATTGGAAAATGCTATGTCTAACACCTTTAGACTCGCACATTTATCTGACTTACACCTTGGTCCAATCCCAACATTTTGGCCATGGCATTGGAATTTCAAGCGCATGCTTGGCTTTACAAATTGGATGCATAGACGGCGTCACATGCACTATCCTGAATTTGCTGACCTCATTCTGGATGATATTAAAACACAAAATATCGACCATATCGCAATATCTGGTGATTTAATCAATATCGGGATACCATTAGAATATCGTAGGGCATTAGTATGGCTAAAACGCGCAGGCTCTTTTAGCCGTGTATCTGTAGTTCCTGGAAATCACGATTTGTATTCTCAGTTATGGTACGATCCCGGTATAGGACATTGGTCACAGTATATGACGTCTACAATTCATGATCATGTATATGATACGCGAACATGTAAAGCATCTAATTACTTTCCCTTTGTTCGGCGTTGGAGAAACATTGCTCTAATTGGTATTAACTCTGCCATTTTAACAAATATTGGATCTGCTTTTGGTGCGATTGGAACAAAACAATTGCTTTTACTTAAAGCAATTCTCGAAGACTTACAGCAACGTTGTGTCTACCGTATAATTATGCTACATCATCCACCGTTTGTAGAAAAGAGCACACCATACAGAAATTTACGAGATGCAAAGCAACTCATAAATCTTTTGATGACCGTAGGCGTTGAACTAGTTATTCATGGTCATGAGCATAAACATTCATTAGCATATTATTATTGGAACCAGAAACCCTTTCCGGTGATTGGCGTTCCTTCCTGTTCTGCATCCCTAATTTCAGCGTTTCCCGCTTCATACAATGTCTATGTTTTTACAACTGTCGAGAATTGTTATCAACTAGAGCTCATTCAGCGTCAAATCTTGCCTGACGCTAACTCGGTTGGTGAGGTTAGGCGACAACGTCTTATTCCTCAAATATAATATTTATCATACCTGACTACCCAGATCTCGCTACTTCAGTTTCATTATCACCCCCTCAAGGCACTTT
>JABSQE010000172.1 GCA_013214245.1 Hyphomicrobiaceae bacterium | reverse complement strand
CATCTTCGTTGATAAGGCCTTCACTGATCTTAATGACCTTGCCTTTTTTCCATCTCTTGCGGCCCGCAGCCTGAGTACGCGATAAGATACGACCTGCGCCATGAACGGTAGAGTATAAATTCTCTTTTGCCTCTGGTGTATCAAGACCACGCACGATGATACTAACATCAGACATGTTTGACCCGATAAAGCTGCGTTGATTTGGAAAAGCAGGAGTTGAGCCTTTGCGAACCACATAATATTTGTCACCATCATGCTCTTCAATCCAAGCAAAATTGTGATGATTATGAACTTCGTCAATATACTCATCATTGCCTTGAATGATGTTTGCAACGGTTTTGCAAACCCACTCGCGACCAGCATAGGCGTATTTCCCGCCCAGTGTCATGGCCTCAAAATAATTTTGACCAATATCGCTGTTCATATCAACGAGGCAAGGATCAGCATCCATTCCATCGCTCGCTTCAAGTTTTTTCAAAAAGTGTGTTGTTGATTTATGACCGAGGCCTCGGCTTCCGAAATGCACACCGATCCAGACAAAATCGTCTTGGTCTTTAAACACATCAACATAATGGTTTCCTGAGCCCACAGTACCAAGCTGTCCTGCGGCTAAATCCTTTAATCCTTTTAAGGCTTCATTATCCCAATTCGCTTCTGTATCAAGAAACTCTGCTTCAACAGGGGTTTCATTGTTACGCCCAACACCAAAAGAAATTGTTCTCGCAATCTCACCGCCAACCCTTTTCCAGTCTTTAATATCTGAAGCCTTCACTGGCAGCTTAACGGCCATATTGCCGCAAGCGATATCAAAACCAACCCCTGAGATTGAAATCCTGTCCTTATAAGCAGCGACTCCGCCAATAGGATGACCATAGCCAAGATGTCCATCTGCGCATAAAATAAACTTATCTGCGCCTTTGGCTAAAACATTGTGCGCCTGAGCAATGGTCTTTTCTTCGTGCTCTCCAATAATCTTCAACATTTTTTACTCCTTCGAAATACAATCATAACATTTATTCTATACACCTAATAGCAACAGCCGTGCCAGTTTTGGCATAATCAAAAAATTTCTTATAAATCACTGTAATAAAACAATTAATTTTTTAATTAATCAAAAGCACTTCAAAAATTTATCTAAATAATTTATACTATATTCTAGTAAATTATATTTATTAATAAGATTAAGATATGGTTGTAATCAGCTTTATAGGCACAACACTTGACGGCAGTACAAAAGACTTAAAACGTTGGCAAAAATGGCGACCTACTGTCAGCCTTTGTCAACATGAGGACGTGTTGGTTAATCGTCTTGAGCTGCTGATAAGCGATAAAGACCAAGCTTTGGCTGACATGCTTATTAAAGATATCAAACAAATTTCGCCGGAGACTAAAGTTAATCTTCATACGGTCAATTTAAACAATCCTTGGAATTTTGAAGAAGTGTACGGCGCACTTCACGATTTCTCTACGAACTATGATTTTGATTTAGAGCATGAGGAATATTTCATGCACCTCACAACGGGTACACATGTTGCTCAAATTTGCATGTTCCTTCTCACGGAAGCCCGTTATTTTCCTGCAAAGCTCCTACAATCCTCACCACCCAAGAAACAGGAAGATGGAGCAGGGAGATATAGTATAATTGACCTTGATCTCTCGAAATATGACCTGATTGCTCAAAGATTTGAAAGTGAGCAAGAGGAAGCAACCTCTTTCCTCAAATCCGGCATTCACACCAAAAACAAAGCCTTCAACGAAATGATCGATCAGATTGAAAAGGTTGTGATCAAAACAAAATCGCCTGTTTTGTTGATGGGACCAACAGGTGCCGGAAAATCTCAACTCGCAAGACGTATCTACGATTTGAAGAAGTTACGCCATCAAATGAACGGCTCATTTGTTGAAGTCAACTGCGCCACGTTAAAAGGCGATAGTGCGATGTCTGCTTTGTTCGGGCATAAGAAAGGAGCATTTACCGGAGCAGTTAGTGAACGTTCTGGACTACTATCCTCTGCCAATAAAGGCGTTTTATTCTTGGATGAGATCGGTGAGCTTGGATTAGATGAGCAAGCAATGATTTTGCGCGCCATTGAAGAAAAAAAGTTCTTACCTGTCGGCTCGGATAAAGAAGTGAGTAGTGATTTTCAGCTTTTAGCGGGAACCAATAAAGACCTGTCGCAAGAGGTTGCTACTGGAAACTTCAGGGAAGATTTGTTGGCAAGGCTGAATCTCTGGACATATCATTTGCCCGGATTGAAAGATCGACGTGAAGATATTGAACCAAACATAGAGTACGAACTGAAAAAATATTCGCAAGAAAACGCTCAAAACGTGACTTTTAATAAAGAAGCGCGTGATAAATATTTGAAATTTTGTCTATCCAACAAAGCGCTATGGTCAGCAAACTTTCGCGACCTATCAGCATCAATCAACCGCATGGCAACTTTGGCGGAGGCGGGGCGCATAAGGACTGGAGAAGTATCAGATGAAATTGAAAGGCTTAAAATGCTTTGGCATTCTTCATCCAAGGAAAACACAACCCAAATACTTGGAAGTGTTCTGTCTCAGGATCAAATTGATGATATCGACCTTTTTGATCGTGTGCAGCTTGCAAGTGTCATCGAAGTTTGCCGGAACGAGGATTCCATGAGTGCCGCAGGACGAAAACTCTTTTCCAACACCAGAACAAAAAAGAAAGTTGCCAATGACGCTGACCGCTTAAGCAAGTATTTACATCGGTTTGGGCTAAATTGGAGCACAGTCAAAAACTAAGCTTATTCAACCGTTACCATCTTCTTAAAAAGAGCATTGGCCTTATCAACATTTTGCTTTTCCTGCTCATCTTTTGATGGACGTTCTCTTTCTTCATTAATCGCATGATCTGTAAAATTATCTAAAACATCATTTCTTGTCATTGTATCCGCTTCCACTGAATCCGCTTTGGATGAAATGAGAAGATCAATTTCGCTACGCAAGGCCTCATCAAGTTTTGTATACTTTCCAGTTACATCCTTACGCAACGCAAGCATTACATGCCACTCTTCCATGAGGTAACGCAAAACAGTAATCAAAAATGCACCCGAACCACAGGCAGGATCTACAACTTTAAAGCTTTTTAGCTTCTCAAGATATGCGTCGATAGCATCTTTATTGGGCAGTCCTTTTTCAGGCCAACCACAATCCAATTTAATTTCATCTAGACGCGGGTTCAGTGTTTCGTAGACAATACGCTCGACAACCCATTCAGGCGTATAATATACGCCATCGCGCTTGCGTTTATTTTCTTTGTTTATAGACAAGAAGCCGTTTGCGCCTGAAATGTCTCAGATGTCATTTCTTTTAAAAATGCTTCTTTTTCGCCTATACTGAGTTTTTTATTTTCCATCTTAATCTCCTTTTATTTGATGAATGGAGATCAGAGGATAAAATATTAACTGAGAAGGCTCACCTGTCATGACCAAACCGAAGTTTGAAATTTATATTGGAGATGCTGACCATGATCCTTTAGAGGCCTTTCATGTTTTACGCGTAATGGATATAGCATTTGGAAATCATTTGAATAATGATTTGAGGCCTCCTTTGGGTATATACAACACCTCTTTATCGAGGTTAAGCGGTAGACTCGAGAAATGTTCTTCGAAATTAGAAAAACTATTTAAAACTTCAACGCATATCGAGGCAGTCAACGATAATAAGCATTTATTAGAAGAAGTATTAGACTACTTAGAACTTTCGCTTTATTCAGCCGCTGAGCATGTAGATGATCTTAAGTTAATTGTGAATGGCTTCTTTGATACTAAAAAAGATTTTAACAAATCCCCACATTCAAAAACCTTTATAAAAAACTTAAAACATCATAGAGATTTTATAGCTTCAGTTGTAAATGCCATTAAGCATGAACAAGCGAGAGTTAGGCTGTTCTCTCAAGAGATAAAATATGGATTTCATGAAATGTGCTTGCACGGATATTTTATAGAAGGGGTTAACAACGGAGAAGTCGGGCCTAATAAAATAATCCACGACGATGACAGTGCTGTATTTTCTATTACTTCGATAATTTGGGAAATAATATGCTTTGTTTTAAAAGCTTCTAGAGACCTTAAAGAATTTCTAATTTTACAGACGGGTGCATCAGTTAAAGATGCTCCGCGTGGTGGAGATTTTTTCGTAAATGCTATTATAGCTGCTGCCAGATTACCGCTCTATTCATATGACGATGAGCATCCTTTTTCAAAAATATGTTTGGTAATAAATACAGATGAAAAATCTAAAAAGCTTTTTTCTTCAGATTTGCATGGATCATTGGCAGCTGGCTGGGGCGCATCTCCAGAAATGAAATTTGGAAGTACTTCTTCCAGTTATTCTGGAGATGATGTTACCAAAAAGTTTAAATTAGTTGCCCCAAAAAAATTAAGCCTTCAGCATTGGACGTAGCATCAAGGCAAATATGATTTTGTGCGTTTCCAGCTCCAGTATTGTGGTGGGATTCCCACACCAGTATTCAAATTTTTTAAGCTTTAAATTCCTCTGCACGCCTTACTCTATAATGCTTTCCGTGAAGCCCAACGATCAGCATATATTTGCTTTTCGAGGTTCGGTAATAGTTCAGAAGTGACAGCCACAATGCAGTGTTACATACTCTAACATTAATATATAATTAATTCATAATCAGTGGCATTCACGTTATTTGTCTTTACCATAGCTTACTTATTTCTGATTTCACTTTACAATAACGATCGGTATTGTCTATTACATTAATGCTTCTTGCTCATTTGTCTTTTTGCTAATGTGTCTTATGTACAGATCATGTTGTAGATAAGGAATTTCTATCCCATTTCTCTTAAAACTGTTTAGGATTTCAGTTCTTAATGTTGTCTTAATTACTATTCCGTCATTGATATCTTCGATGAAGCAACGAAGAGAAAAATTTAAAGAGCTGCTACCGAAATCGTCAAAACTTACACAAGGTTCGGGAAGTGATAGTACTCGATCTGAATCTCTAGCTATATCAAGCAGAATATCAACTACATGCTGGGGGGAAGTATTATAAGATACGTTAACTTTAATTATAATACGTCCTATCGTATTGCGGTGGGTCCAATTTTGTACAATACCGCCAATTAAGGCTGAGTTTGGAATAATTACCGATGCGCGATCGAAAGTTTCTATTTCTGTAGCTCTTACACTAATTTTACGAACATATCCTTGTTCGTCCCCAATAACTACCCAATCTCCAACTTTAACAGGTCTTTCAATGAGTAAAATAAGACCAGATACAAAATTATTAACAATAGACTGTAAGCCAAGACCAACACCGAGGGATAATGCTCCAATAACTAACGTGAGCTGTGACAAGTCAACACCAGCGTATGAAATGCCGATCATGGCCGCAATGCTCATACCAAGATATCCAAAGCCTGTATGAACAGAGTCTGCAATGCCTTGATCAACAGATGGTGTGTTTTGCAGAGTGCGGCTCATCCAGCTTTGGATGAGCCGTGTTACAAATAGTACAGTTAAGAACAAACTGATGCCAATAAGTATTTGAAATAGAGAAATTTTCACTTGACCTATTTCAAACCCAAAGAAAATTGATTTAAGGCTGTCGGTCAATTGTGAAAACGGAAGCCCCCATGATAAAAGTAATAGGGCAATTGTAACGCCAAGTAGGAATACGTTTGCAAAAAAGGCAGTGGTGTTAGCTATTTGTTGACGATGAGAAAAAAACCAACCATTCCTTTCGGACAATTTTTCAAATAAGAAAGTTTTGGAGAAAGAAGAGGTTGTTACAACACGTATTGCCAGATGTAGCAAAAGAACGGCTACACCGCCCACTCCCATTAACATAATCTGACCCGCAACAAAGCGTCCTAATGCGACATAACCCATTATTGTTACAGCTATTATAGTGATCGCAGCTAAAAATAATGGTATGCGTAAGATAAAAAGTGAAAGTCTAACAAGACGTGCACTGATTATATCTTGTTCATCTGGTAATGCAGTCAATGCGAAGACTACAAGTAATCCTGCAAAAGCTCCGTTCGCGAGACTAGTTTCAAGAATACGAACTTCAACAGGCATATAAAAAAGGCGAATTATCCGGTGAAGAAACAAGTCGGCGGCATAGACGACTGCCATAGTATTTATAATCCAAAGCAAACGGTTTGCAATAGGGGTTGGCAGTTCAACTAGTCGCCAACTTGGTCGCGACGGTTGTAAGATGCTTGTGGCTAAAGCCATGATAAATAAAGAAATAATGAATGCTGAAATTGCAGTATATGCAAAAATGCGAATGCTTCCATCCCATATAAGAAATAGGTCTCCAACAATGAACAAAACTACTGATGAAATTGTGCCAGGCATTACCATTACGGTGACAAACCAACTAGCCTGCGTAGCCCTGAATAAAAAACCAGGTGCAGCCGTTGAGCCTGATATAGTTGCGTGTGTTATTATGCGATTTCTAATGATGGATAGAAAAATATAGCAAAGCGAACCAAATATGGCTATTAACGATAGAGAGAATGGATCGAGTTTAGCGGAGGTCCACCAATTATCGGCTATTGTATTAATCTGTATCCACAATCGAGGTAGTACGGCATCTAAATTATCCCAGAGCTTAGATGAAATGGGACTTTCGACGAGCTGTAGGATGTTAGTTGTAAAATTTTGGAGGTGATAGTCTTGAATGCGTTTTTCTAGTTTTTGAGATCGCAGCAACGAAAGGGATGTACGTTTTTGAGCCGCAATAATTTTTGATCTTATTTCTTCGAGTCGATCACGCTCTTGTACTAATTCAGGAACTTCTACTGCGTTTGAGGAAGTTTCGGCTGGAGAGCTCAATTGAGAAATTTCACGATCAATAGCTTTCAGTAATGGCTCTAGGGCTACCTTTATAGCATCCATCTCTTGGGTGAGCTTCACAAGCTTTAAACGTTGATTTTCAAGTCCTTTATTATCTCCACGTAACCGTTCAACGGCTTTACGCAGGAGATTTAGTGTTTCAGCCTGACGTTCAATAGACTGAGCTAAGGTGCTAGGGTAAAAGTCTGTTTGTTCTGTATTATATGAAGCAGCTTGCTCTTTGGGACTATTTTTTGAATGATTAGTCGAAAAAATTTCTGCCCATGCAATATCAAAGCCATTTAAAGCACCCCATAAATGAAAGCTAGATGTGCTAATAATTGCGATCACAATCGCAGATAAAAAATTAATTCTTCCTCTCAATCTGTGTCCTCCAGCAAAAAAATCATTAGTTGATTTTAACAAACAATTCATGATTAGTTGCTAAATTTATCCCTGTAATTTTATGATAATTTTTTATGATGATATATTGGTGTCGTTAGCGTGTTTTGAAGTTACAAGTGTCTGTGTGTCATCTGAAATGATCGCAGTCTCACCTGGTTCTTGACGTACATGATCACCGTTAGTTGAGATATTCGTCTCTATAACCACATCGGCTGGACCACCTGTCATGATGAGGTGCTCCTTATTATCTCTACGTACAAGAACTAAGCGTCTGCGTCCATCAATTGTTAGCTGGTCCACAACATCTAATCGTCTTTCTACAAGTTTTGAATTAAATAGTCCGCTCGAAAGGATCCCAGCGCTGACATCTTTTTCCAAATATCCTCGAAGTAATATTACGCCTAGCGTTAGGATGCCTGCTATCAAGCATGTAAACAATATCCAGGAAATAATCTCCATGCGTTAGCGGGGCGCTTACCACCCCCTCCTCTTTAAACGCGTTTCGTAGGCACATTCAACTGGCAAAACATCCATTGAACTGGGATAGTTCCAAATGATATCAAATAAAGTTTTACTTGAGGTCATATAGTGCAAATTTCATCGCATATTAACCCTGATGTAACAAATCTAAGAGAGTTGACCATACTTATCTACAGTTGTTTTAAGATAATCAAAATTTAGGAGACGCAGTTATTCTTGTTTCAACCAAAAAACAACGAAATTATCATGATTAAGAAGCATGGTGGCATAAATCAAAAAAGCTACCGTGACATTTAAAATCCACCTGTGTAGAGGCATATGTGTGTGACCCGAAAAGCTGTAGATTTAGAGAGTTAATATTGATTTTTTAAATCTTCATCTGCTTTATTGTTGCACGTTGTTTTTGAATACAAACGATTAGTTAAGGCCCAATATGCCACGTACGCGTTCCTTTTTTTCGTCATTCGAATACGCAAATCACTCCGAGAGCCGGGGAACGGTAGTTGCCATGCAAGACACATATAAGGCACGAAACTTAAGTAGTGATTCCAACCTACTAACAGCTACTTCGGCTATTTCAACCACGTTGGCTATTGTAATCATCTTCACGATTTTAGCCACGGGAATATTTGCTCTTTTGTCAGCTCAGTCGGTCGAACCTATAGTGCTTACATTATTATCTTTACTTTCAATGTTAGGTATATTTTTTATTTTTGGCCTTGCTTCGAAGCAGATTAGAGTCAGTGAACGAACCACGGCTTCTGAAATCTTCGAGCGAATTATTGATCTACAGAGTAGTGGTCTTATGTTGGTCGCAACGAATGGTACAATACTGAATGCTAATCAGGCCGCAGCGGATTTACTTGGGAGCAACGAATTTGGCGAACTCAATTCTTTGGAATATCGCTTTGCAAAAACAATTTTAGGAGCTGAAGCCTTATTTCGACTTTTACGTTCTTGCCAGCGTCAACAAAATAGTACAGAGGAAATAATTTTGCCGCCGACTAAATGGGATGCCGAACATGAGCGGTGGTTTCGCTTAAACATGCAACCTTTCGGCGTTTTAGAGCTTGAAGACTATAGTGGCCCTACATCACTATGTACCATAACAGAAATAACCACTGAAAAAGCATGTGCTGCTAGACAAATTCACAATTTGCAAAGTGAACTTGCTATATATCGTGAATTACAGGTTGGAATCTGCGCGCTAGATACTGATGGTACGATCTTATACATGAACCGGACTTTTTTAATCAACCTTGGGTATGCGTCATCCACCTTAGATGTTTCCCCCAGACATCTTAAGGATATTGTGACAAGCCACGGGGCTGAAATTCTACTAAATATGTTAGGTATGAATACGGAACACCCGTCTCATTTGATTGATGTTGATTTTGTTACGCTGAAAGGTGAACGTTGGCCTGCAGCATGTTATATTTCAACGCATTATGGAGATGGTGATTTACTTCAAACAACATTAGTAGCGTATCCCTGCGCTCCATATGATACATGCGATGATAATCAAATATTTACTAGTATTTTTCGCACGGCCCCTTTTGGCATTGCTCTAATTAATGCTGAGGGTTGTGTAACAAATTTCAATAAGGCTTTTGCAAGGTTGAGCGGATCAACCTTTTCAATGATTTCTGGTATGCAAGTTCATGATTCATTTGACTTTAGCTTCGATCCTTTCGGGGCGTCGCAACTATCGTCAGCTTTAGACGCAGCTTATCGTGGCAAAGCACAGATTTCCACTGTTGAAGTTGCAATTGGTCCGGAGGGAGAATTTGCACGACGAATTGTTGTCCAATCGTTAGGTCAAGGCAAAACGGATAACGCACTTGCGATTTTATTCATTACTGATGCCACTGAAGAACGAGCTCTGGGACAAAAGTTTGCACAAAGTCAAAAAATAGAGGCTATTGGCAAACTAGCCGGTGGTATAGCCCACGATTTTAATAATGTGTTGACAGCTATTATAGGATTTTCGGATCTGTTACTTGCTAATCATCGTCCAACAGATCACGCTTATAAAAATATTCAAAATATCCGTTCAAGTGCTAATCATGCAGCTGGTCTAGTTAAGCAACTACTTGCTTTTTCGCGCCGTCAGACGCTAAAACCTGAAGTTGTGCATCTAGGTGAGTTAGTAACTGATCTTTCAGTGATTATGAATAGGCTACTAGGTGAGAATATTGATCTGAAGATTTCATCTGGACGCGACTTATGGGATGTAATGGCAGATCGAAATAAACTTAATCAAGTTTTTATCAATCTTGCTGTAAACGCACGTGATGCTATGGCTGACAATGGCCGCCTTACACTGCGCACAAAAAATGTTTCCGAGCGCGAAAGCCAGCGTATGGTAGATCTTGGCATAGCGATTGGCCAATATGTTGCAATTGAAATTGAGGATACTGGATCGGGAATGACATCCGAAGTGATGGCTAAAATTTTCGAGCCTTTCTTTACAACTAAGGACATTGGTAAAGGTACTGGTCTGGGCTTATCTACCGTTTATGGTATCATTAAGCAAACTGATGGATATATATTTGTAGATAGCACTTTAGGGGAAGGAACGACCTTTAGAGTTTATTTGCCGCGTTATCTTCCAAGAGAGCGGAAAAATCGGGATGATTCTAAGACTTTACCTGTCGATAAACCTAAGGATTTAACTGGCAACGGTCGAGTTTTAATTGTTGAAGATGAAGACGCTGTGAGAATTTTTGCAACAGAAGCCCTGAGACGTCAGGGTTACGAAGTATTGCAAGCTTGTAATGGCTTGGAAGCACTTGAGGTTCTTAAAGACTCTGAACATCAGGTAGACCTTGTGGTGAGCGATGTAAAGATGCCTGAAATGGATGGGCCGACACTTTACAAAAAACTACGGGAAACTAATCCGACAATCAAGTTCGTGTTCGTATCAGGATATACAGACGACGCTTTTAGCACAAAATTAGAATCGGACGCTGACTATACGTTTATGCAAAAGCCATACACTCTTTCTGAAATAGCAGAGGTTGTAAAAGAAAAGCTGTTATAAAAGCAACAACATATCAAAAATGCTTAGATATTGTCTAGATAATGTATTAAATATTGTCTATCGATAATCGCTAGTGAGATTGAAGTGAAAATCGTTTGAATGGGTGGTAGGGGTGTCTACAACTAAGCGGTAACTTATTTAAAACAACAATTGCTTCTTAAGCGTTCTCTAATTAATTACTATCAACAGGTGCATTAACAATACGTTGTAATGATGGACATAAGTTACGAGTTCTCTACGATAAAGCTGAACGTATTTTTAATTAATCTCATTATTACTTTATATTCTAACTCATTCTGGTGTGAGAAGCAAAGACATCAGAGATCTGGGATATTACGATGATTTCGCCGAAACTTCATATCGCCGAGGGAGCAAATATGGATAAGCAGAAAGCGCTCGAAGCCGCTCTTGCACAGATAGAAAAGAACTTCGGCAAAGGTTCAGTTATGCGTCTTGGCGCAAAAGACCTTCAAGTTGATATCGACGCAATACCAACTGGCTCGCTTGGTCTTGATATCGCTCTTGGAATAGGTGGACTGCCGCGTGGTCGCATTATTGAGATCTATGGTCCAGAATCATCCGGCAAAACCACACTTGCGCTTCATGTAGTAGCAGAGGCGCAAAAGCGTGATGGTATTTGTGCGTTTGTCGATGCAGAGCATGCTCTCGATCCAATATACGCTCGCAAGTTAGGGGTTTGCTTGGAAGATGTTCTTGTTTCTCAACCGGACACTGGAGAACAAGCTCTGGAAATTGCAGATACTTTAGTTCGCTCAGGTGCTGTTGATGTGCTTG
>JABSQE010000171.1 GCA_013214245.1 Hyphomicrobiaceae bacterium | reverse complement strand
TGTGAGTCAGGCTGGAATTGCGGGAACTACTGAATTAGGTGATTTTGTAGTGATGGGCGGGCAGTCTGGCCTGATCGGACACCTTAAAGTAGGTTCGGGAGCACAGATTGCAGGAACTTGCCATCCAACAAGTAATGTTCCCGCCGGTGCCCGAATGGGTGGCACACCAGGACGGCCGCTCAAACAATGGGCCCGCGAAATTGCAGTTTTATCACGCATTGCAAGAAAACGTGATGGCTAGGTGGTATTGATACGGCAAAACTTTTGAAGTTGTTGGATTAAAGTCCTGTGATACTGTACAGAACACGATCTCAGACGGAGAAAATAAATATGAACGATGAATCCGAACAACGAAAGGAACTGGCGACTGCAGATATCGCCAAGCTTCTAAAACTACTACCGCACCGCTATCCGTTCATACTCGTTGATCGTATGTTTGATATGGATCGTGATGAAGCTGCAATTGGAATGAAGAACGTTACGATTAATGAGCCTTTTTTTCAGGGTCATTTTCCTGGTTTTCCAGTTATGCCAGGCGTTCTTCTTATAGAAGGGCTTGCACAGACAGCCGGAGCTCTTTGTGTTCATAGTCTGGGTGAAAGCTACACACCACAACTCGTATATTTCATGGGAATTGATCGAGCTAAATTTCGTAAACCTGTTGTCCCTGGTGATCAGATTTTCTTCCACGTTCGTAAATTACGCAGTCGCGGTCGCGCTTGGCGTTTTGCAGGCGAGGCAAAGGTGAATGGAAAGACTGTAGCAGAAGCTGAAATAAGTGCCATGATTGTAGATAGCAAACAAACGGCGCATTTGCATGGCTGATATTATTATTCATCCGACTGCTATAGTGAGTGAAAAAGCAAAGATTGGCTTGGGTTCACAAATTGGTCCCTATTGTGTTATCGATGGTGAAGTTACACTCGGATCTGATAGCATCCTTGTCTCACATGTTGTATTATCTGGTCGTACAACAATTGGTACTGGCGCAAAAATTTATCCATTCGCATCAATTGGTCATCAGCCGCAAGACCTCAAATATTCAGGTGAGCCTTCGACTCTGGATATTGGCGACCATTGCACTATACGCGAAGGTGTAACGATGAATCCTGGTACTAAGGGTGGGGGATTGAGAACAGCTATTGGTAATAATTGTGCTTTCTTGGCAAACTCCCATGTAGGTCATGACTGTACTATTGGTAAAAATGTAATTTTTTCTAATAACGTTATGCTTGCAGGTCATTGCGAGGTTGGTGATTTTGCGATTATTGGAGGAGGGGCTGCCGTAATCCAGTATGCACGTGTCGGTGCTCATTCTTTTGTTGGTGGAATGTCAGGACTTGAAAGTGATTTAATCCCCTACGGCATAGCACTTGGTAACAGAGCTTATTTGTCAGGACTTAACATTGTTGGTTTAGCACGTCGTGGATTTTCACGTGAGGATATACACAACTTACGCCGCGCTTATCGCGTCCTATTCGCTTCTGAGGGTACGCTTAAGGAACGTACAGAACATTTGTCTCAAGCTTATGGTACACACCCAATCATACATGAAATTATCGACTTTATTCGCATAGGAGGAAAACGAGCACTTTGCACACCACGTGGCGATAATGCTATTTGAATAATTATGAGCATTTCTTCTCCAAATCTTAATTCATTAGGTATAATTGCCGGAGGGGGACATGTGCCGGCTGAAATAGCTAGTGCTGTAACTCAACGGGGTGGAAGCGTTTATATTATCTCCATTAACGAAAAACCATCGCGAGATCTGTTTGCTTATCCAAACAGTGTAATAAGTATTGGGCAAATTGGCCGAATGTTGAGACTTCTTCGGCAAAATAAATGCCGGTCAGTGGTAATAGCTGGCCACATTACTAGACCTAATATATTAAAACTTCGTATGGACCTTGGCTTTTTTCGTTACTTTCGCACCATAGTATCCCTTTTTAGAGGAGGTGACGATTGTATTTTACGTAAAATTGTCAGTTTCTTCGAACGCCAAGGTTTTATTGTTGTGGGTATACCCGCTGTTGCGCCAGAGCTTGTTGTAAAAAGGGGCCTTTTAGTAGGTAAGGATTTAGCTAGCAATGACATGCAAGACGTGGCTTGCGGTTACGAGTTGATACAAAAACTTGGATCATTTGATATAGGTCAGGCAGTCGTTGTACGTAACAAGCGACTTCTAGCGATTGAGGGAGTAGATGGCACGGATGCTATGCTCGGTAGAATAATCATGTCAAGTAATACATTTCTAGCTGCTTCTGGGGCTTTGGTTAAAGCTACTAAGCCTGGACAAGAGCTACGTATTGATTTACCAACAATAGGTGTTACTACTGTCAAGGCATGTAAAAAATCAGGCCTTAGAACAATTGCGCTAGAGGCTGAGCATACAGTAATTGCGGAGCGGGAACAGACTATTAATTTGGCAAATAGTTTTGGAATAAGCATCCTTGGAGTTCAATTAGCACAGAATACGTTGAATAGCCGAGACAATATCAAAATAGAGGCTAGTAAGTTGGCATGCCTGACATTGAAAACGGCAGATAGTAGACATTTGTTAGACGCGTGCAATGGTTTAATGGCTGGGCGTATAATTTCTGCTTATGCCACCAGTCCCAGTATAGTTGTGGTGCGACAACATATCTTGGCTGTCAATGTAGGAGAAACATTAGAAAATTTCATATACCGTGCTACTAGGCTTCGACAGTGGGGAAATACTGGAGAGCTTAAGCGCCAGGGATTACTAGTCCTATCATCTTACGCTGACGTAACACAAAGACTTCCTAAAATTCTTTCAGATAACAATTTTGCTGGTATTGCAATTGATTGCAGGAGACCTTTACCGACTGAGTTTCTGAAAGAGGCTAACCGTTTAGAGCTTTTTGTTTTGGTGTGCAAATGACACTTAAGATTTTACTTATAGCTGGAGAGCACTCAGGGGATTTACTTGGTGCCAATTTGATAAGTGCACTTCGCACGACTGCTCGAGGTAGTGTCTCGTTCACTGGTATTGGTGGTGAGCATATGACTTCTCACGGTTTGCTGAGTATCTTTCCATCTACCGATGTTGCTGTTATGGGGCCTCTAGCTATTTTATGTAAGTTGCCGCATCTTGTGCGCCGAGTTTATCAGACTGTTAATGCAGTATTGGAGATTAATCCTGATATAGTTATTATTATCGATAGTCCCGAGTTCACTCATCCGATTGCGAGGCGCATTCGTAAATTCAGTCCGGACATCCCGATCATTAATTATGTAAGCCCATCAGTCTGGGCCTGGCGTCCGGGGCGTGCACCAAAGATGAAATCATATATAGATCATGTCATGGCTCTTTTACCATTTGAGCCAGAAGTATATACCCGTCTTGGAGGACCACCATGTACGTATGTTGGTCATCCACTGATTGAGCGCCAGGATTGGATACGAAGTCTGCGGCCTAAAACATTAGCGACGCGCTTGCAGCTAGTCGATGGCGCCATACCAGTTCTGATTTTGCCTGGTAGCCGTTTATCAGAAGTAAATAGCCTTCTTGAAGTCTTTGGTGCAACGGTCACCAAGCTGAATGATCGAGGTTATAAACTTGAAGTTTTACTGCCGGTCGTCTCGCATTTACGGAATGTTGTTGCCGAGCGCATAGCTAACTGGTCAATACCAGTTCACATCCTGGAAGGTGAAGCAGATAAATTTATGGCTTTTCGTTTAGCACGTGCTGCGCTGGCCGCATCCGGAACAGTAACGCTTGAATTAGGTATAGCGGGTACTCCAATGGTTGTAGCATACCGTGTGGATCGGCTTTCAGCCCGGTTTAGGTTTTTGATAACTACAGATACAGTAGTGCTGGCTAACCTCGTGCTCGGCAAAAAAGCTTTTCCAGAGTTTTTACAGGAGGATTGCAACGCTGATGCACTAGCGTGCGCATTAGCCGCTACGTTAGATGACGGACCCGTGCGTCAGGCACAACTTCTTGCATTAGATGAAATCACTAAACGTTTATTAGTTCCAAATATAACTCCAAGTTATAGGGCGGCACAGATAGTTATGGACAATATAAAACGATTATAGATATTTCTTCACACGGCTAATTTAAGAAGTAAAATAGGACAGTTAATTAATCACAAAGATTATTTAGCTTTAGTAATTTAGATTTATAAATTATATGCGCCAAGGTGTATACATAGAAATGGTTCTACTTAGATACCCGGTTAGGTTCATAAACACTTTAGTCCTAAGCAAGATCCTTGATATACCTTTGTTTAAGGTTGGTGAAAATTTAAACCCATCCACATTTTAAGAATTTAATTTTTCTTCAAGATATGAAAGAAGTAATATTAAAACATCTAAAATTTATCAACAACACAGCCAACTATGGGAAGGAAAATTTTGGATGTGTATCTGCTTTCTTAATTGCTACACTTACAATTTTGTGCTGAACGAGATCTATAAGCAAATGTATAGTGTGTTAGGACTTCATTTAAATTAATGTACCTACGCACTTTCCGATAAGTGTAATACTCACAGATTGTTGGGTTTGAATAATATTACTCAGGTCTTGCGTGGAGGGATAAAGATGAATGCACCTAATTGTCAATGTCAAACTCCAGAACAATTAGTTGGTTTTGGATTTCGAGGATGGCTAGCTGGATATGAGTACCAAAGTGTTGCGTTCTGGGAAATGGTTTGGCATGCATATGTAGCTGCATTGGGTTCTACACATGCTAAGCTAGCTGTATCTGATTTATCTTCTTGGATTCGAACAATCAAACACACCACATGTCGATCGATCATAATACTACCAACAGAGTGCCATCATTTTTGTAAAGACGAGTGCCTGGCGATTTCAATTATAGCAGCCTGTCAACACAATCAGTGTCCAGCATTACATTCCTGTGCGCATGCCCTTCTTGGTTCATTTGAAGTTGATGTCATGTTGAACGAAGCTTCTGGTTTTGCTAAATTGCTCGCTGAAAATGGTCAATATCTAAAACTTTCATCATCGTGTAATGTGAACAATGATGACAATTGTCGATACTCGACTTTAACCCACCATTGAGAGAACCTCCAAAGATAGCTACACAGCAATCGTTTATGCCGTGTTAAAAAAAACTGTCAACAAAATTAGATTTTTTCTTGTTATAATGAAGAAATAAATTCCATGTATGAGTCTATTTTAGACACGGATGGATTTTGTTGGCTCGCTCAATGTCGATGCTACGCGCTTTTATATTTCTAAGCATAAGCCGCTGTTAAGGAAATGCTTATAGCTAAAAAATAGTAATAAAAGCACTGCTATTACAAATATCACTTAAAGAATTTTGTATTAGTACTGGCTAGCAGATAGTGTGAATTACTGTCGACATTTTCTCTAAATATATGGTTTTATTGGTAGAAAAGATACTACAAACTTCTTTAGCTTAATAAATGCAGATATGTTTGCTGATGGCAGTATCTAATGTCTCAAACTTTTATCTTAAATTAAGTAGCGAAATTTTATGTCTTTTAAGTTGTTTCATTTATTAGTGTAGTGATAAATTCAGTTATTGATTTCGATTAAAGAGAAACGACAATGTTTGGCTAGTCTAAATTAGAATGCTGGTTGCGTTTGGCGTTGTCGTTGAATAAAAATCACCGCCACAAGTATCAAAAGTGCAGGTATGTAAAATACTTCCTTTGGAAAACGATCGCTAGAAGTAGCGATCGCTGTTATTAAAACGGGCGTTTGATGATAAAAGTCAAAAACACCCAACTCTTGCTCGAACCTAGAGTTAAATTTAGGCGCGATTAATGTTATTTTGCTATCCTTGATAGAAATATCCAAATCCATTTCAGCAAGTCGCTGTAAACCTCCCCACTCATTACCAACTTTAAGAGTTAAAATCGTATTTTGAATCTTATCTGGATTAACAAAATTTGGACCATAAATTGTGAGCTGTAGTTTCGAGCCAGCAGACATTTGTTCTACTACTTCTATTATATCAGCTGTGTTTCTTCGTTCGAACTCTGGAACTAACTGGTCTAACCAAAAGCCTGGACGCATTAATGTAAATGCTACAATTAAGATGGCGATAGACTCCCAAACATAATTTTTAGCAAAAAAATAGCCTTGCGTAAACGCCGCAAATAGCATCATAGCAATTATTGATAGAGCGAAAATAAAAATTGCTTTCATAAATGAAACATCGATCAGCAAGAGTTCTGTATTGAAAATAAACAAAAATGGAAGCACTGCGGTTCTGATGTCGTACATAAAGCCTTGTATACCTGTCTTGATTGGATCTCCGCCGGATATAGCAGCTGCTGCAAATGCGGCGAGTCCTACAGGTGGTGTATCATCCGCTAGTATTCCGAAGTAGAAGACAAACAGGTGAGCCGCCACTAATGGGATAGTTAAACCGTTTTTAGCGCCTAACGTAATGATAACTGGCGCCATAAGAGCAGAAACTACAATGTAATTCGCAGTTGTTGGTAACCCCATGCCAAGAATTAAGCTAATGACAGCTATCATTATTAATAACAACATGAGACTGCCGCCGGACAATATCTCTATAAATTCTAGGATAACATTATGTGCACCAGATAGTGAAAGAGAACCGATAATAATACCCGCGGCAGCAGTAGCTATTGAGATGGATACCATTGCGCGTGCGCCAGAAATCATGCCATTACAACAATCTGAGATTCCGCGCTGAAATTCGCTTATCATAAGCTTTTTTTCATTTCGAAAAAAAGCTTTTAATGGGTGTTGAGTTAAAGTAATGAATAGCATACCAAAGCAAGCCCAGGAAGCAGAGAGTGCCGGTGATAGCCTGTTAGGTGTCGGCAGTATACACCAGATCAAAATCACTATAGGCAGTATGTAATAAAGCCCAGTAAAAGTTACGTCACTCGTTCTGGGTAAAGATGATATAGGAGACATGTGATTGTCTAACTTTAGGTCTGGAACTCGCGCAGAAATAGCGATTAAAACTAAATAAGCAACCGCACTTATTAATATCACAGATATTATCGTTAGATCCGGAAAGAGGTAAGTCACTAAATTAAGTGCATAATATATCAATGATAATAATGTAATCACTGATATGACGCCGGTTAAAAACCGTAGCAAACGCATTTTAGTACTTAATAAAAACGGTGGCCTCTCTAACCCTTTTAGTCCAAGCTTCAACGCTTCTAAGTGTACTATGTAGATAAGCGCAATATAGGATACAATGGCAGGTAAAATTGCGTTTTTCAAAAGCTCTATATAGGGTACGCCGGTAAATTCAGCCATTAAAAAGGCAGCGGCTCCCATTACTGGAGGTGTTAGTTGACCATTAGTTGACGATGCCACTTCAATAGCACCGGATTTTTCCGC
>JABSQE010000170.1 GCA_013214245.1 Hyphomicrobiaceae bacterium | reverse complement strand
TTCAAAGAGCAGCAAACCAGTTAATAATTAAGTAATAAGCATTTAAGCTTAATAAACGATGTTGATTAAAAAATCAGAATCGCGTTTAATTTATTAATCTATGTATGCCTGCGTTGGTATATGTCCCAAGCAGAAGTTCAATATGCACAATGGAGATCATACTGTCAACACATTATTTAAAGTTTTTTTCTTTTAATCATCATCAGGATGATCACAATAAATCTCGGTGCTTTTACAACGACTATTTTACACTTGGTTTAGATCATGAAAAATTTATATTAAGACTGCTAATCGCAATTTAAGCGACTAGAGTTGGTTTAAAAATTTTGGCATATTTAAAGTGTAGATACATCCTACAGCCACTCGTTAAGGCGAACTAGTTACAGAAAGTTCCCTTAATATTAATTTCATTCTCTGAATTGTATTATTAGTCATATAGACGTGAATTGCCGAGGTGATCCTAAAGCGTTTTGTTTTTAAAAACACATAAATCGCGGATATAACACTCATGACAAGCAGGCTTCCTTGATAAACATATATATCGGCCATGCAAAATTAGCCATTGGTGAGCTAGCAAGCTATATCTACTCGGCAACACCCTCTGCAAAATATTCTCAACTTCCAGCGGACTTTCACCTGGAGCTAACCCAAGCCTATTAGAGACCCTAAACACGTGCGTATCAACGGCTATAGTTGGTTTTTTAAACCAAACATTCATAACTACGTTAGCCGTTTTACGCCCAACACCCGGCAATGTTTCTAAGATATCGCGATCACAGGGCACGTTACCATTGTGAGTAGATATTAGGCATTGGGATAATTTTAAAACGTTTTTTGCTTTATTACGAAACAAGCCGATACTTTTTATGTGATTGCGTATGACTTCTTCGCCAAGGGTAACCATTTCCTGGGGCGTTTGTGCCTCTCTAAAAAGAATACGTGTTGCTTTGTTTACGCTTTTATCTGATGCTTGAGCGGATAACACGACGGCAACCAGCAAAGTGTATGCATTACTATATTCAAGTTCACATTTGGGATCAGGATTATTTTTTTCAAAGCGAGCAAAAATCTCTGCAATCACATTTTTAGAAATTTTAGGCTTCTTTGAGCTTTTAATTGCTTTCCGGATTTTACCTTTACTTCCTCTTATCAAGTCCTTATCAGGATCAATTGGTGGCATTAAATTCAAACCCTATTGTATAATGCCCTAGAGCACTAATTTTTCATAATAATTTTAAGGTGCACAACAATGATTACAGCAAAAGAATTATTTTATGAAACATCTTTAGTAGCGGGCTAATATTTCATTCTTGCACAAGACCAATTAGTCAGCTACTCATGGATGTCGATTTTAAGTTATTCTGCGTCTACATCTTTATTACAATTTATCTCTTCTACATAACGTATATTGGAATAAGCTTATAGATGTTATGGCTTTTGGTAAACCAAAGGTTATGATGCGAGGCTTGCGCAAAATTCTGGCATTACTTATTGGTAATGGAAAAAAAATCACTCATCAAACATTGGACTTTACACCACGTCTTCTTCATTCGTCTGCTTAAATTTACCTATTCACAACAGCTATTATGTTCATTTTATAAAATTCTAATTATAGCACTTTGTAAAAAAGAGGAATCATTAAATCTACAGTTTTTTTATTTTATATATACAATTTCACAGACAATCATCTTTTGTAAGAAAAGGTTCATGGTCATAAAAAATTCAACTAATTACTTTGGTGAGTGATTGCCCAAAACACGCATAAAAACTATAAAAGAAAACTTTAACTGGAGCATTAAACTTTATTTATCTTTAATAAGAAATAGTTCCGTTCTAAAGTGTTTTGGATGCAAGTGATCTATTATGGATTGAGTCATATTTTTTATTTCTATTTTAGTTTAGTACAGTGTTAATAAGATTAGACTATTATGTGAGGAGTGGGCTACAGTGCGTAGCAGCCATAAAATTACTGCTTCGCTCCATTGTCTTGCAGATGCTGCAGCGAATATTGTTTTAACCAAATTTCGAACGAACATAAGTTTTGATAATAAATGTCCTTATCACTACGATCCTGTTACATGTGCTGATCGAGATGCTGAAAAAGCACTTTTTAGAATCATTCAATCTCAATATCCTGACGATGGTTTCATTGGTGAGGAATATGGTGAGCAGAACAAAGCCGCAGATTATGTATGGGTAGTTGATCCCATAGATGGAACGCGCGCGTTTATCCAAGGATTGCCTACTTGGGGAATACTCATTGGACTTCTTTATCATGGGCAACCAATCGCTGGAATGATGTGTCAACCTTACACTCGTGAGCGGTTTTGGAGTGATGGTCAAAAATCATACTTTTGTGGTCCAACTGGATATGTTTCGACTTTAACTACTCGCAGTTCTGAGCTTACGGAAGCCCAAATGTCAACGACTGATCCCTATCTGTTCAAAGATTTCCGGGAAAAAGTTATCTTTGAGACCCTTCGCCGAAAGGTTCGTGTTTGTCGGTTTGGTTCTGATTGCTATAGCTACAGCCTTATTGCTGCCGGGCAAATTGATGTAGTTTTGGAAACAGGTTTGCAAATTTATGATATTGCTGCACTTATTCCGATTATCGAGAAAGCAGGCGGGTGCGTCACGTCTTGGAGTGGAGAACCAATTCATACTGGTGGACAGATACTAGCCTGTGGAGATCCTAAATTACACGAATTGATCATTGATTTACTAAATGCTTTGTGAATTTATGAAGTAATTTAAGAGTTTATAAAAAGTCAGCCGATTACAATTAATAAGGTAATTTTATTCAGGATGTAATAAAGTTTACTTAGATATCTGACTGTTATTCATGGCGACCATGCGCTTGCTTTGAGTCTATTAATAGATGGGCTTGCTAGGCAACAGCATATACCACCATGAGCGATTGCCATTCGAAAGCTATCAATAACATTTATGTAAATGATATTTCTTAACTCAGCTTATCCTATTTATTCTAATCTTATATGTTAGTTTACTTATACTAACTCAAGAAGTGTTGGACTGTGATTAAGTAATTTACTACTATAGATATAAATTAAGAATTTTCAGTCACAAATCTCATATATAGCTATCTGTAATGCTCGAGAGTTTTGTAGCTTAAGGTTTTAGCTTTTAAAACTCGTCTTGCAGTTCGAAGTACCAAGGTTAAAGTTATAAAAGTACTTTTCAACTTCTGCATACTAGATACAAATTTGTGTTTACTATACCTAAATCCATGCGATAGTTATTGATATATGTATAGGCGAAGCGTTTATAGCGTGGAGATGCGCGTTTCAGTTAATACGTCGCAAAATATCTGGGCTATCGAATGAGAACGCAGGGACATTAATATCAAATAACTCTCCGTTTTCAGAAACCACTATATATTTTACGACCAAACTTCCTGAGGGTGAGTAAAGTGGACATCTCGACGTGTAAGAATAAGAGCTACCAGTTCCGATAATTACTGTTGTCCTACAACACCAGTACTATTCGCTTCCTGTATCCACTCCCTTGCGTCAGTAATATGTCAGTAGCGAGACGAAAGTCGCACGCTCTGCGAACCAGCATTCTCTATTACAACAGTTTTAGCCCAAAAGTATTTATTAATTTTAGGACTAGATTCTTTCTATAGAAACTGAGGTTTAACGCTAACGCAAGTGTTGCGTGTAATAACATTATACATGCAGCAGCCTTTAACATTTGATTCTGCAAATGTACTGCTAGACTCAAAAGCTTAAAGCTTTGTGGTGAAAAGATATGTGATAATGCGACCAAAATTTATAAACCTCATTAAGCCGACACAATACTAGTAGGTTCGAAGTAATTCATTCAAAAAAAAGTCTAGAGATGAAACTTTGTAAATTTCATCAAAGTATGTGCTCCAAACTTGGCATTACCTGGCGCTTAAACTAGTCTGTTATCTGCTGGATAAAAGTAACCAATTAGTAGTGCTCTTGGTACCTTAGACTCGTACCAAATGTAAAGTATTTCATCCGTTATATAGATGTTAAATGCGCACTATAAAGTTTTCTCGACACACAGTGTTTATATCTACTTTAGACATACTGTTTCACGAACAGCTTAAGAAAAGCAGTTTCATCTTCTACTATGAACGCATTCGCTAGAATTGCTGCAGAGTCTATTCAAGTATTACTTATTATTATAAACCATCAAAGGGAACATACATACCATTTAGCAAACGCTTCTATTGAAATTCTACTTGTGCACGAGCGACTGGTTCCTGACTACCTTATGGCAGAATAAATATATAAACTAATCCTGAAAGAATTGAGTACAGCACGTGAACATTTAATGCGTCTATAATAATAAATAAACCTGATATTAAGAACTTTTTGTACCGAAAAATTCGGTATAGAATTATTTGATAAGCATATTATTTGTTATTCAATTTTTAGTTTAAAGATTTTATTAGTACAGAGAGCTATTTAAATTCGATTTAGTAAGTGAAGCTCTAACACAATATAAAAGAAAAGAAAGCAGATCTAAAAATGAATTGAAGATTAATCACCATACATATAGATCATGACTAGTCTGCATTAGTGCTAAGTGTTATAGTTCAAAGTTATGATTCAAATGTATGATATTGCGGTGAAGTAAATCGAGTGAGCTTTTTTTATATCATGGTGTTCGCAATTTATTATATGCTTTTTTCTACTTTGTTCTCTTCTATATGCTTCTCGCATAAGATAATCAGAGATTCAATCTTCGAGATACCATTTGCGACTGCTAGCATAGCGTGCTTTCAACATGCTAAGGCTATGTTAGCAATTAATATAAGTGAAGTTTCAGCAAATGTTGAAGTTGAACATAAAAGAGAAATTCAACTAAAGGGAAAAACACTCTTAATTAACGATATAGACTGTTGTTCAAAGCTAGTGAAAATCGAAAAGGTGAAAAATTACGACATATTTAGTGCTGATCTTTGTTTGAATAAATCCTTTTATAATCATTACATTTCTACCTTATCACGCTCTGGTGACGAAATGGCGTTGTACACCTTAAGGAATGATAGACCGAACAGCTTACTGCACAACGTTTCCGAATTAGTTATACCTCTTGCCGGTAGCGAGCTAGAACAAAATCGTATCAACTCGAATTCAGGTCTCAGCAACAACCACTCATATCAAAGTCGTACTAACCACTATTATCATCCACGCTCGGCAACATATGAAAATTTACCTACTTACACGGCAGGTAAGCGAAAAAATCTTTTACAAAATTCAAATTTACAAGATTATAAATCTGCTGATGGCATTATCATGCTCTCATCTTTAAAGAATGGTGTCAAGCAACTAGATAATATAAAGATTATACGACCTGAAATTTCTGCAGCCGCGCTTAAAGTACTAGGCAAAAAGCGCTTTGTTGAATCTAGTTTGAAATTAGGGCGAACTATAAAAACAGAATTGCCAAGTGGTATTATAGTTATGAGCTCTTTTATTTTTCCTCTCCTCTCCACTAAAAACAGCGGTGAAGATAAAATATTATTTTATCGATCACCTCTGTTTCGCGTTCAAGAAGAGGGAGAGCGCTTAATACCAAGGCCAGGACGAGCAGATGACATGCAGTGGCCTAGACCAGAGTCTTTACCTTTTAAAAAAAATGATTTTCAAAGTGTAAAATAAAGTTCTGAAAGTTTAAGGCAAACACCGTATAGTATTATTTATTCTTTACTATATAAGGAAATTCGCAGCATATGCCTTTGAAGGATAAAGTCGTATAATTCACTACCGTTAATCTAATAACGGTAGTGACGTTTACAACTATAATGTAATTCTAAGCTTCAATTAGTTCAGTCTTAGCCGAAGATTCTGTAATTATCTTAATTGTTCTTGGCTTTAAATTATCGGGAAGATTTCGTTTTAAGTCTATGTGCAATAGACCATCGGCAAGTTTGGCACTTTTAACCTCCACGTGATCGGCAAGTTGAAACTTACGCTTAAAACCACGTTGGGCAATTCCTCTGTAAACGTACTGAACTTCTTCTTTGTCTGCCCTTTTATCACCATTGACGGTTAGCATTTGCTCTTTCACATCAACAGAAAGTTCTTCATCTGAAAATCCTGCAACCGCCATAGATATCCTATACTCATGCTCACTACGCTGCTCGATGTTATAAGGTGGATAAGTCACTGTGGCATCACTACCACCTAATGTGACATTATCAAGCAACTTAAACAACCTGTCGAAACCAACCGTAGAATGATAGAGAGAATTTGTTATGTGATGTTGCATGTTAGTCCTCCATAAGTGAAGCAACTCAATTTAACCTGCCTCAAGGGCCAGGATTTGTACAGCCTTTCTGTTCAACGACTGTTATGATACAAGTGATATAAACACTACTAAGTTTCAAGTACCTACTTGAAAATAGTCTTTCTAGAAATACAATACTCCTAAATAAAGTGATCATATCGATATAGCACTAATTCACAGTAAAATCTGATTATCATAATTAACCTTATGATATCAAATACATAGATATATTGTAATTATTGACAGACACTAAAATCTCCATTGATGTATTCGATACTTGTAAAGTGGTGTAAACTAATGCAACTTTTCTCCACTCCCAGAAACCCAATACCTGACGGTGCAACTGTCGGCGTATTTAAAGGATATGATGGTAAGAATTTACGATACGCTCGCTGGGAGCCAACCGTTAGAGTGAAACAAGGCACGATATGTGTATTTACGGGCTATTCGGAATATATAGAAAAATATTTTGAAACGGTTTCAGATTTACGTCGCCGAGGTTTCGCTGTAACGGTTATGGATTGGCGGGGACATGGTGCATCATATAGGTCTATGAATGATCTACGAAAAGGTCATATTGATGATTTTAGTGAGTATGAAAATGATATCCAGTGCTTCATGCGAGAAATCGTTTTGCCTAATTGTCCTTCACCATACAACGCACTGGCCCATTCTATGGGAGGGCACATTGTCTTGAGATCTATCTCAAAAGCTGGAACTTGTTTTGATCGCGTTGTACTCTTAGCACCAATGGTGAAAATTCACTCATCAATTCTTGTTATTCCACCTAAACTAATCCATGCGTACTGCAAAGTAGCTAAGGCATTAGGTTGGGGCTATAACTCCTTATTGAGTGAACCAGCAAGCAATACTACAAGGATTAATTTCAATTCAAACGGTTTAACATCATGTCGTGAACGATACCTACGAAATTGTATATTGCAGGAGGTGACCTCATCTTTTACTTTAGGAGTACCGACGATAGGTTGGCTTAATGCTGCATTAAATTCCATAGATAAGATTAATAGTCCTGAGCATTTTGCTAAAGTACGGATACCATCTTTGATGTTTGCTGCTGGTATGGATAATTTAGTACCGTGTGAAGCGATTGAAGAATATGCTACAAATCTCAAATCAAGCACGGCAATTTTTCTTTCAAAGTCAAGGCATGAAATTTTACAAGAAAATGATGAGATCAGAGCTCAATTTTGGACTGCTTTCGACGCATATTTCGACGTTACCAAAAGTTAAGTATCATTGAGGTTTTACAATACAATTCGTGTTGGTATTGCTTGCTTGGAGTTATGACGCAGAGTGAGACCATAATTAGAACTGGTATGCATAGAGCGTACTTAGAATTTTAAAAAAGTTTTTTTTCACAAGAATACAACTGCAATTACTCCTTAAAAAAAGAAGCTCTATAGCTTATTTCTTGTCTTATCAGGGTGATATTTAAAGATAAGTCTGAATTGGTGCGGTATACCATGTCCTGGATATCGCGCTTGCTATGCATATTTCTACTAAAAATTTTGATCTAATTAATTTCGCTAGAAGCTTTGGCGTCTCTACTCTTTTTTATACAGATTATCTTCAGTTCTGATTTCGTTCGGCACGATTTTTGTTTGAATTGTGTTGTGTGTTCTCAATTATAATAATTCTGGTCTTGTGCTTTCCGTGAAGTTTAACAAGATTATAAAATATTCGTGCGTGCGAAGTTTGCAAACGAATACATCCATGAGAATCTGGCTTTCCTAATCGACGCACAGCAGTAGTACCGTGCGTTGCTATACCTCGATTAAAAAAAACAGAGTAGGGCATTGGAGCTCCATGATATTGCCGTGACCGCCAACGCCGCGCCATCCATGTCGGTTTGTAAGTCCCTGTTGGTGTTTCATGTCCTCTACGACCAGAAGAAATCTGCCAAGTATATAAAATATTTCCTTTGCCAAATACCATCATTATCTGACGAGATAAGTCAACATACGCTTTTAATGTTGGCATATTTAACTTTGATATAGTCGGTTTTTGTATAGCTTTAAGTTTTATCCCAGAATCAACCATGAGAATAGGCAACTCATCAATTATTGAGTTTTCGTGGTTCACATAGTTTACAAGATGATACAATGATGTGTTAAAGTCACTTCTTCTAGCAGAGTTTTTTTTTGTTATAAAATCACTAATGCCTAACAGTACGATCCCGCTCTCTTTTTTTGATAGGGTTGATTTCCTACTAGATATTGGTGAAAGTTCTAAATTTATGAATGTTGGAAGGGCGATTGCTCTGTATGGAACAAATGCTATCACAATCAATCCTATTATATGCAAGAACATAGAATATTTTAGAAACATTTACGCCCCTAATAGTTCAAAAAGATCTTTACTTCTTGCTATAGGCAAATCGAACCTGATAAATTAAGAACTATAAGTGATGTCACTCCCATTACCTAATCTCTGCGATTTAATCGCTTGCAATTTTGTATGCTTTTCATTAAATGATTTGATAAATAATCTAGTAACTGAAATAATGCTATTAAGCAATAGAAGGTAATCATATACTTGTCAGATTTAAATGTATAAAGCGGCTCATATAGAAAAAAAATTTTTTATAGAAGAAATAATAGTTATTTTTGTCAAAAATATTTTTAAATTTTTAATAGGCATATATACCATCGTGCAAAAAATGCTGACAAGTACATCGAAGTTTCTTTTAAATTGAGTCGTAAGCATTAAGAACATTTCACTGTAATGTTAGCTGCTACATAAAGTCCACATGTATAGCTTAATTCTGATATCTACGGAGTAGTTGACTTTAAGAATTGATATGCTTCTAATGCTCGATCCCGAGCTTGTTTGTGGTCGACTATTGGTAGTGGGTAGGTAACACCAATTTTGATATTATACATATCAAGCATATGTTTCGGGCATAACCAAGGAGTGTGAATATATTTATTAGGTATCTTAGCGATCTCAGGCACCCAAAAACGCACGTAAGTACCATCTGCATCAAACTTCTGACCCTGTATAACAGGATTGAAAATACGAAAATATGGAGCTGCGTCAGCTCCACAGCCTGATACCCACTGCCAGCTTGCTGAGTTAGATGCAAGGTTTGCATCCACAAGACAATCCCAAAACCAGTCTTGGCCTTGCTGCCAGGGTATTAGCAGGTGCTTAGTCAAAAATGAAGCAGCAATCATCCGTACGCGGTTATGCATCCAGCCGGTAGTCCATAATTCACGCAATCCGGCATCTATAATAGGATAGCCAGTTTTTCCCTGTTGCCACGCTTTAAGCTGCGTAGATCTCACTTTACTAGGTGGCTGCCAAGGAAAGCTTACGAACCGTTTGCGAAAGGGTTCTGCTGGCAGGTCTGTACTATGGTAAATAAGGTGATAAGAAAATTCTCTCCAAGCTAACTCTTTGAGAAAGATCTCCAGGCCTTCACTGTGAGTCGGATCCTGAGCAGCTTTCAATTTTGCTGCGTGCCAGCAGATTGCAGGTGTGATTTCACCGAAATGTAAATGCGGAGATAATTTTGATGTGCTGGCTGTACAATAAGGCTGCTTCGGCCTATCACGATTGATATGATAGGTAGCAGCACTCTTTTCGAGAAATGAGTTTAAGCGCTTTTGAGCGCCGGTTTCACCCGGCTGCCAGGCTTTACGCATCCCTCCAGCCCAATCCGGAGCAATTGGAATAAGACACCAATCTTTAAGTGTATCACTTTGTGGCAGTCTCGTAAATTTTAATAGATTAGATGGAGCTGGTTTTGGTATCCGGATGTCAGTTGCAGTAAGAGCGCGCAAAAATGGTGTATAAACTTGAAATGACTTCCCTATTTTTGTACATAACTTTCCCGGAGCATGGAGTAATTGGCCCGCACAGCAGTTCAAAGTAATACCATATTCTTCGAGTTTCTGGTGTAAAATTTGCTCAAGCTCTCGTGCCCAAGGCTCGAACTGCTTACTGCAGTAGATTTCCTTAACACCTAATTGCCGAGATATTTCGATAATTACATCGACAGTGCTACCACGACGTAAAATAACATCAGAACCAAGCTTTTGCAGGTCAGTCTTGAGCGATTCAAGGCTGTAATGCAACCACCAACGACTGGTACTACCCATACGCCATGTACCAGCTGCTTCATCATCAAGCACATAAAGCAGCAGCACAGGAACCCCTTTTTTGTTTGCCTGATAAAGAGCCAGATTATCGGAAAGCCGCAAATCATTGCGGAGCCAAACAATAATTGGTTCGGTCATAGATACATCTTTCTGGCTACAAAATAAATGCGAGTATCACGTGTTAATACACGTTAAATCTAAAGCGCGAGTACAGCTACACATGAAAATGACTTCACAGGATTTATATGTAATGGTTAATGAACGCACGTAAAACTCTATCTGCACTAAACAACTCATAGTTAGTGTACTAATCACGGCAGCTGAAATCAAAAGCTTTTGGAGTATTCGTATGTGCCTTAGTTTCTTATCCACGCATTTCCGCTCGCTTTTCCACACCAACTAGAGGAGCTACGCGACGGATCACTTCACCCGCGACAGGAGCTGCGGTGTTTTCGGCACTACGCATAGCCTTGGTGCCTTTAGGTTGCGGATCAAAAAATGTGATCATAAGAGCAAAGCGTGGTTTGTCTATAGGAAAGGTCGCTGCAAAAGAAGTAATGACTGAATTCCCTTCATAGTTGACATCATTTGCCAAATCTGCGGTCCCGGTAATACCGCCAACGCGGTAGCCAACTACATTCGCCCTCCAGCCTCTCCCGTCAAGAACATTTTGTCTTAACATATCGCGCAAACGTGAACTTGTCTTAGCACGGATAAGTTGCTGCTTGCTGAAAACACGATTACTTGGTTGCAGTATCAATGTGGGTATTATTGATATCCCACCGTTGACCATGCTTCCGAAGACAACAGCAAATTGCAAAGGTGATACTGCGATACCATAACCAAATCCAATTGAAACCGTTTCTGCTGCCCCCCAAGTTTTCGGCAATACTGGTGAAATAGTTTTAATGTCTTCTCTATTAATTGCACGAGTTAAACCTATACGCTCAAAAAAGGAGTGCTGCCGTTCGCTACCTGTTGCCTCCGCTAAAATACCTGAACCAACGTTTGACGACCGGATCATAATCTGCTCTAGTGACAATTTGCCAGCAAATGGATTCTCATCAGAAATCACAAAACTTTCGATTTTAATCGGGTTTGTTACATCGACTAGAGCCTTTGGCGTGACGATATCTAGATCCATTACCATTGCTAGCGTAAACAACCTAAATACCGAGCCTAGTTCAAAAGCATCGCTTGCAAGGCGATCACGTCGAGACCGGTCCATCATTTCATTAATATTCGCGGGTTCAACTCCTGGTAAGGAAGCCGCTGCCCAAATCTCACCGTTTTGTACCTCAAAGAGAACGCCGGTGGCGGCCTTTGCCTTAAATTTTTTAATGCCGGCAATTAATTCTCGCTCCAAGGCATATTGCGTGCGAACATCTATTGTTAAGCGTAGCGGAGAGGCCGTATTAACAGTGGCATGGTCCACACGACGCACGCCTTTGTTTCTATTAAGCAGATGCTCAACACCAGTAACTCCATAATTATAACTATCGACATACCCCAACAAATGACCTGCAAGACGTACATTTGGATATTTACGCTTGGGCTCACTTCGAAAACCGAGGCCGGGTAGACCCATGGCATTAATTGTTTCTGCTACTCTTGGTGCAACCGCACGCTTAAGTAAATAATAACGTCTATTTTTATCTGACAACGCCCGACGGACCTTCGTTGTATTTAGTTCTGGAAAGATGTTTTTGATACTTTCTATAGTTTCATCCACGCTAGTAATGAGGTGTGAATCAGCAAAAAGAGCTGGCAGAGCAATATCTGTAGCCAATAATCTTCCATGACGATCGACAATATCTGGACGCGAATAAAACTCACCGATAGTTTGTGAAGTATTAGTGTTCTGACGATTTTGTCCAATCACAGCTAATCTAATAAGTTGCACCGCTACAACAGTAAAAGATACAGTAATGCTTAAACCTATGATAAATACACGTAATGCAATCGACTTGACTTGCGATTTAGGTTGTCTAGTTGCTACTCTCGAGCTCTGAGCGTTTTTAGTTCCTACGGCCAGAGTATTCATGGCCTACCTCTTGTGGTGATGTTTTTTAGCAGCTTTCTCCGTGGTTCTTGATTTCATAGAAACAAACTGGTCGCCAGAAATGGGCCGCATCCCTAAGGCTTCAGCAGCGTCTGCTATTCTTTCGGCGCGGGATAAAAATGCACGCTCAGCTTTCAATGAAGCTATCCGGCGTATAAGTTCAGTCTTGACTTTCTGCTTATTTGATAATTGTGATGCGAAACTTCGTGTTTGATGATTAACATTGTATAATATGAAGGCACTTACTATCGCTATAAAAACAGCTCCAAATGTAAAAATATGCAGCATAGTGTTTCCCATATATTTTAATTCGGTTTAGGCTCAGCCAATGTCGAAATCAATAACACCCAAGTCGGTTGCCATTCCAATCGTATGCTTATCTCCCCAATCCTGAGCATCTGTTCGTATCGCAGCTCTCAGTTTGGCTGATCTAGCCCTTGGATTACATGAGACTTCTTGTTTAGAAGGGATTATGGGGCGCCGATTAATGTTTCGGAAAGTAGGCTGTTTAAGTTCTTCTAATTCCGGCAGATATCGAGATCTACCCTGGTTGCAGCTCGATCGCTGATTGAAAAAACGTTTTACTATGCGATCTTCAAGTGAATGAAAAGTGACAACGATTATACGTCCACCAGGCTTGAGAAGGCGCTCAGCCGCGCAAAGACCTCGAAACAACTCACTAAGTTCATTATTTACAGCGATCCGTAGTGCCTGAAATGTTCGTGTCGCTGGATGTGGCCCGCGCGCAGTACAGCGACCATAAATGCGTGAACAAAGGTCGGCGAGTTGAGTTGTTCTTGTTAGAAGAGCCTTCTGGCGATCGTGCGTAATAGCTGCAGCAATTGCTTTTGATCTTCGTTCTTCACCATAATGGTATAAAACTTTTGCAATCTGTGTCTTACTTAAATCTCTCAATAAATCAGCTGCACTTGGACGCTTTTCCACGTCAAGAAACATGCGCATGTCGAGCGGCCCATCATACAAAAAAGAGAAACCGCGTTCTGGCTGATCAAGTTGCATAGACGATACGCCTATATCAAAGACAATACCGTCGACGGTAGAATTTTCAAGTCCTAAATTACGATTGTCAATGTTACTAAAACTGCATCGTTGTAACTTTAATCGTATTCCGAACTTATCAGCCAAAGGGTATCCATAGCAGACAGCAGTTGGATCACGATCTAGTGCAATAACACTACAATTAACGGCCTCTAAAATCTCACGTGTGTAACCGCCAGCTCCGAATGTAGCATCTATATAAACTTCACCTGGTTTAGGTGCTAAGCATTTCATAGCTTCACGGAGTAAAACTGGTTCATGTCGTAGTTGGGTTTGCATCTTATTGAAAGTAACCTAAATATAAAGTAATAGCTCACTTATATATTTTTTTTAAGGGATAACTCGCAGTTTTGCTCTTCTGAAGGTATGTATAAAATCGAATTTGTGGCGTAAATTTGTAATATGAGCCGTGTGGTTTTTCTATACTTTATTGCAACTAATAAACTCCATGCTTTGCGTTAGACAAAACCTACTAACATTACTACAACAAACGTATGTTTAATACTATACAAAACCTATACTTTTTGCCAAACCTATCTAACTGCTAGCTGTATAGATAAAAACAACATCAGTAATTTGAGGCTAAATTCGTAAGGATACGGGTGAAAGATTGGTTAACAACTAAAGACTACCACCGTACTGAAAAGTTTTTTTCTACTCAAATGTCAAATCTTTCCAACCTTAAGGACGCAAACTCAAGCTACTTAAATTTTCAACATTTTTTGACTATTAAATAGATGAATGTAGCCTAAGAGATTTGAAGAGTAAAACAATTGCAAAAATATGAGCATCTATTAACTAATCACCTAGAGTTTTTATTTTGTTTCATTTTTATATTTGTAATGCGTTCTATTTTATGTGAAGCCACATAAATATCATGAAATATTACTTTATTCTTAAATAAAAATTATTACAGATTAAAAAAAGAATGGCAAATACTTGAAGTTTGCATGTAATGATTTATTAATTAACATACTGACATGTAGAATCTAAGTATCTAGCGCTACAAAAGGGCTATTCCAGACATATGCAATATGTGGTCTACTGAAGTTCCTATATAGTTAGAATTTCATTATTAGCTTACTTACGGACGCGACCAAGTATTAAACTCACAAACCACTACAACACAATAACCGCCACTAAACTCTAATGTAAAAACTTTAAAAGCTATGAACGCTTACCATTTCACTTAAAGTTGTTATTAATAATGTAACTCTAACAGATAACCAATGTTAATTAATTTGTACTGGCAGAGCTTCAGCATGAAAAATATCATATTACATACAATAATCTCGACTTCTGCGCTAATTATATTCACGGCTTTGAGCATTGATCAGCCATTATCTGAAGATAATAAACAGATACAAAACATTGAAGTTAAAGGTATTCCTACACCTGAGAGAGCCCCAGCAAATTACTGGCTTATAAAATTTTTAAGTAAGCGAGCGGTAGGTTGTTTATGCGCAAATAAATACCCTGTTGGGATGGGTGCAAGTGAAAATTCTGAGATAACTTACAGAGTAATAAGCAATGACTTGGGTCAAGCAGTATCGGTTTATGCTTTATGTGTAAAAAGGAACAAAGGTTGGAACAAGCGAATTTTGGGTAGCATAGTCTTACCTCTGACGAGCAAAGCTAATGTGCAGATTGAGACACCTGCCGATGATCGTTATAATGCTAATGCTGCGGTTTTGCGTGAATACTTAAAAGGAGCTGTTGTAATACCTTTTAGAAGACAAGGCTATTCTGTGAGCAGATGTCCTACTAACCGTAATGATTACCAAGGCTTGAATTGGAGCCAACCGGAACTCTGGCCAAAAATGTGAGCTTGATAGAAGTCCTATCGATCAAACTATCTTTAACTGATCTGATCGATAGGAAATAAATAGATAAATTACTTATTTAAGTAAATTCTAATTTACTGAGCTTGACGTCCTATAAATGTAATCCGAGTATAAATACTCGATAATAGTAAGAGAATAATTACTGGTGCTTTTTATATCGAAATGATTTTCGATCATTAATATTAGTGACATAGCTGAAAATAATTTTAATGCGAGTGTTATTAACTTTGCATGGAGGCCTTGGAAATTTTCTTTAAGGCTCTAAGGTAAAAGTGTCTAAGTTTACGCGTAATGACTTTGAAGTCGATAAAAAAATAATTTAAACTCTCATTCAACAATGAGATTATTAAGTTTTTTAAATTCCACGTTAGCTTAGAGCACAAGCGAAAGAGAAAAAGTTTTAGAAAATGCTTAATGTCTTCAATTTTCATGACTTGGCACGATAGGGAAATTACTAAATACTATTATAATTAGTAATAAATATACGCATAAAAGACATTACTAACTAAAACTTTCGCCATAGCAAAGTATGTTAACATTCTTTAATTATAAAAAGATTTAATCACTTGTTAGTCCCATAGAATTTTTTTCAAAGTACACATATTAAACTTATCAAGTATTAAAAGTAACTTCTAAATATCTAACACGCGCACGTTATTAGTCGAACCAGCAACACCGAATGGAACTCCAGCAACAACAACAATGCGATCACCTTTATGAGCGAAGCCTTGGGTAACTGCGTAGTGGCGTGCTTGCTTTGCCATATCCCCATAACTTTCAATCGCTGTGGTGTGTATAGCATATGCCCCCCAAGTAAGAACCAGACGGTGTACAGCATCTTTATTCGGTGTTAATGCTAAGATAGGAACCTCAGGTCTCATGCGAGCGATACGTGACGCAGTTGCACCCGATGATGTGAAGGCAATAATCGCGGCCGCATTAGTTTTTTCTGCAATCTCTGCTGCTGCGGCAGAAACAGTATGATGCACTGTTGGCTCCACGACTGGTTCAAGTGCTTTTATTATTGATCGATAGTGCTTATGGCTTTCCGTTCTCTCAATTACGCGACTCATTACAGAAACTGATTCAAGCGGAAAGTCTCCCGCTGCAGACTCACCAGAAAGCATCACAGCATCAGTTCCGTCGTAAATAGCTGTTGCAATGTCTGAAGCTTCAGCACGAGTAGGCATTGCTGCATGCATCATTGATTCTAGCATTTGAGTCGCGACAATGACTGGTTTTCCAGCCATCCGGCAAGCCCGAATGAGCTCTTTTTGACGGCCAGGAACTTCTTCTGGGGGTGTCTCAACACCAAGATCTCCTCGAGCTATCATAATCGCATCGCACAAGTCAATGATACCATCGATCTTTTCGAGTGCTTTTGGTTTCTCAATTTTAGCTAGGACGGCAGCACGATCCCCTATAATTCCACGTGCTTCAAGAAGATCGGCTGGCTTTTGAATAAACGAAAGAGCTACCCAATCTACGCCTAATTCCAAACCGAGTGCAAGATCGGCATGATCTTTCTTCGTAAGTGGTGACAGCGGTAAAAAAGTATCTGGCAAATTTACGCCCTTACGATCTGTTAGTTTACCACCATGAACTACGCGAGCCTCAATCATGTCGGCTACTACACGAATAACTTCCACGCGACGTCTACCATCATCCAGAAACAATCGATCACCTGGAACGATACCTTCAAATATGGATTCGTGCGGTAGTGGTATAGAATCTTTATCAGTGCCCTCTTCATTAAGAACGAATTGTACTGTATCACCAACCACCAAGTCTATCTCGCCGGTTTTAAGAACGCCTATCCGTATCTTTGGGCCTTGTAGATCCTGTAGTACACTCACCGGATGGTTAACTTTACTCTCAATCTCGCGAATAATCTTATACCGCTTTATATGGTCATCCATATTACCGTGGCTAAAGTTTAGTCGAAACACATCAACGCCTGCGCGAAATAGCTCCTCAATCTTCTCCGCAGTTGAGCTAGCTGGACCCAAGGTTGCAACGATTTTAGCTTTACGATCGCGCTTCATACACATTCTTTCTTGTTTATAGTAGGCAACGGTAACTGGTTTATTTTTTTCAATGAGTTCGTTATATAATTCTTATTATAAATCTACCATTTTTACCTTAACCTTCGCAACAAAAGAGCTGTATTTTAAAATGCATAACTACAGATTATCGTGATGACAACACAATCTTAAGCCTCTACAGAAGTAATCTAACCTCATTACTCAGAAGTCAAACTGTGATTAAAAATTTAACTTTCTAAGTCATAAATTCACATTCGCACCCGAATGATAAGCACTTACAATACGTACTTCTGTGAATAAGTATTTTTACGCTAACTGTTAGTACGCTTGTATATGAAAAGGTTCCTGGATATCAGAAATGAAAATATATATTAGTAGGTAAATCATTGTTAAGTCGTCTCCTACCTCCAATTTCAATTTACTCTTGTTTAGTGCCCATTTACTTTTAAACATTGATCATGTGAAATTACATGCAGCAAAAACTTCACGGTGGTATAACTTTTTAAGAATTGTGCTAAAATTGACGAAATATTCAGAGATCATCACGCACATATTTGCTAATTAGACTACAGTAAAAATTACATCCAGAACTAATGACAAAAACATGCAAACATTTTCAAAGACGCGTACTCCACTAGCTGCTTTAGTTTGGGGTTGGGCAGGTGTGATCCCATTTGTCGTAATGACTTTCGTTTTAGTATTAGCAGACGAGATATGGAAACCTAAAATCGAACTTGTTCTGCCGCTGTATAGCGCTGTGATCCTGACTTTTATGGGTGGAGTTCATTGGGGAATAGCAATGGTAAAGATACACACGAGTTTATGGCTCTATTCTACCGGGATTATACCATCGATATTCGCAATAATATCGATCTTACTTCCATCATATTATGCTGTGCTAGTATTAATTTCAGGTTTTATAATATTACTTGCAACCGACATCTACTTAGTAAGCTTTGAAGCTTTACCGAGTTGGTATGGAAACCTTCGCATTTACCTTACCTTAGCAGTGCTAATTTGTTTGACCTCAGCTTTTTTTCATCTAGACAGTATCCGATTCTAAATTTTAATTGTCTAAGCTAAATAAAGTCACTATACATGACCAATCTAAAGTCTTTTGAAAACCCTATTGACGTGCTAGTAGCCGGAGCAAACGGTGGCATTGGCCGAGCTCTTGTAAAGCTTCTTCTAGAAGATACTAACGTACGAAACGTTCACGCTCTATCAAGTAAAGCTACTACTGTGAACCATGATAAGCTCACAACTTATGTTCTAGATGTCGGAAATGAATCTGAACTTGAAAGTGCTCTTGCTAACATTAACCGATTAACAATGGTTATTGTAGCAATCGGTATGTTACACAATAGCAAAGGTCTCAGTCCAGAAAAATCATACAAACATCTAAGTCCTGTAGACATGATGGAAAGTTTATATGTAAATACAGTTTTACCAGCCATTATTGCAAAACATGTAATGGTAAAAATACCAGGTAAAGAACGCGCAATATTCTGCGCCCTTTCAGCTAGAATAGGAAGCATATCTGACAATAGAATCGGAGGATGGTATAGCTACAGAGCTGGAAAGTCTGCTCTTAACCAAATAATTAAATGCCTAAGTATAGAAGCTCGGCGTACCCACTCACAAACTGCATGTGTTGGCTTGCATCCTGGAACTGTCGATACTTGGTTATCATCACCTTTCCAAAAATCCATGGCGCCTAATCATAAATTGTTTTCACCAGAAACCGCAGCACGCTATTTACTCAATGTTATAAACCACATCAAACTAGAAGACTCTGGTTCTTTGTATGCTTGGGATGGTACAATTATACCACCTTAACACCGTTACAGAGTAAGTTTTTTTCTAGGACACTTAAGACATAAAAAGTATTTAGATTAATAATTCGTAGTGATCAAGTGAATACCTGTAGATCTAAAAAAGATAGTCATCTATTATCTCAAACAAACTTAGTTAATTGAAATCCAGTTGCATTCATTTAATTTTCGTAGACTTCATTGATTGTGCTTATTCTAAAAGGCTTAATGTGATAGGAAAAGATAGAGTCTTTTATAATTTACAACAGCCCAGTATAGCGCCATTCAGGACAATATCCAGTTCAGGCTTTAAAAAGGTTTTCCAGGAGACAACCCACTAACAAGTAAGTTAATAAAGCATACCAAGCACACTTTACATATCTGTCAGATCAGTTTAAGTTTAAGTTTAAGTTTAAGTTTAAGTTTAAGTTTAAGTTTAAGTTTAAGTTTAATATTCTTATACCAAGAATAAACATATAAATAGCATTACTT
>JABSQE010000017.1 GCA_013214245.1 Hyphomicrobiaceae bacterium | reverse complement strand
GTGCACTCTGTTCGATTAGACGCCCATCGCGACCAACAACTAGTGTTGATACAGTTCGGACACGACTGCCATCTGAATTTTCAAATTTTTTTCCTTTGCTATTATCTGATCGTTCTTTAACCGGCAACCTACTGACATTAACCACCGGTGCTTCACGTCCATCTAAATCACTCGAGAATAGTACTCTGTAACCATAAACAAACCCTCCGCCCGCAATAACTATACTAACGAACAATGAAGAGATAAAAATATTACGTAACATAGTTTTGCTCTTTTCGTGAATTTTACATCCAAAAGACACTCTACCACTTGTATGATCTTGTTGGATTGTGGCTGTGTTTTGCATTCTTAATTGTCTATCATCATGGCTATCATTTTTCAGTGCAGGTGATGAGTCATGCAACTTATTGTGATGACACTCACACTGCGCAGGATAGCTGAGCGACCCGATTGGAACACGTCTCGGATCACTAGGATCTAAGTGTTGAGATCTAATAACAGAGCTATAACTATTTAAATCATAATTAGGAAGATATGTATCCAATGCATCATACTTGCAATGCAAACTTTCAAACGACTGTGCGGTGTTATTTTTTAAGCAACGCTCTCCGTCAGGTTGTGAGTAATGTGACGGAGTTATGGGGCCATGTGATTCCTTGTTACACTCAAAAGACTGGCAGTCTGAATCTTGATCAAACGGACCACTAGATCGTGTCATGAATTCTCTTCTCCGTTACCCTTTGAGAATCATGACGCTACTGCATTTCCACAGGTGCGGATACACCTAATATTTTAAGCCCACAAGCTATTACAAGCTGTGTTGCGGCTACCAAAGCCAATCTAGCAACTGTAAGAGTAGGGTTGTCTGGCTGAATGAAACGCAATTCTGGCAGATCATTCCCCCTAGCGTGCTGTTGATGAAATGCCGACGCCAACTCGTACAAATAAAATGCAATTCTATGAGGCTCATGATACCGAGCTGCGCTTTCAACAACGCGTGGAAATTTAGCAAGTTCACGTGTAAGTACTCGTTCACCTGAATTGTTGAGCAGTAATAGATTAGCATCGTACAAATCACAACAGCATGTGCTGATCAGTGGAAATACCACCTTAGCCCTGCGTAAAATCGATGACGCACGCGCATGCGCGTATTGAACATAAAAAACAGGATTATCTTTTGATCGCTCTACGATTTTCTTAAGATCAAAATCAAGAGTTGTATCGTGCTTTCGCATGAGCATCATAAAACGTATAGGATCGCATCCCACTTCATCAACCATGTCTCGAAGCGCAACAAAAGTACCCGAACGCTTTGACATTCGCACGAGCTCTCCATTGCGCATTACGCGAACCAATTGTGTTATAAGAACGTTAAACATAACATTGGCTTCAGAAAGAGCACTCATGACGGATTTAATACGTGAAATATAACCAATATGATCGGCTCCAAGCACGCTAATATATTGGTCGAAATTCCTCTCAAGTTTATTCAGATGATAAGCTGCATCGTAGGCGAAATATGTGTATTCACCATTGGATTTCATTAATGCCCTATCAATATCGTCACCAAAATGTGACGACCTAAACAAAGTCTGCTCTCGCTCTTCCCACACTTCGTAATCGTGTCCAAGAGGTCTAGGAAGTTCACCCTGGTATATCAAATCAAGTTGGTGCAGTTTTTCTATAACTTCAGCGACTTGATCACGCCCGTTTTCTGTTAAAGATCGTTCCGAAAAAAATACGTCATGATGCACATTCAGACATGCAAGATCATTATGGATTTCTTCCAAAAGGAACTTAACTGCAAATTGACGAACAATAGATAAAGCATCGGCTTTGTCTACGTGACGCAATCTATCGCCATATAAACCAACTAAAGCCTGCCCAATTGATTTTGTGTAATCGCCTGGATAGAGTCCTTCGGGGATTTCACCAATGTTATCACCCAATGCCTCCAAATATCGTATAAAAACTGTATCGCCTAGTTTACCTATTTGAGCTCCAGCATCATTAACATAGTATTCACGGCTTACGGCATAACCAACGAAAGACAACAAATTGCATAAAGTATCTCCAAACACAGCGCCTCGGCAATGACCAACATGCATAGGGCCAGTCGGGTTCGCTGAGACATATTCGACATGAAGTCTCTTTCCTTCGCCCATTCTAGAGCGACCATAATTTTTGCTATCTTTTAGAATTGTAGCAATTAGATCACACCACACAGAATCTGCAACCGTTATATTGATGAATCCTGGACCAGCGACATCGACTTGTGCAATAAATTTATCTAGCGTCAGCTTATTCGCTATATTATGAGCTAGATCACGGGGAGTCGTGTTTATTCGTTTGGCAAGTATCATTGCAGCATTTGAAAAGAATTCGCCACGATTGACACCACGTGACTCCTGAATTTCAATACCTTTTAAATCTAGCTCTGCTGGCAGATCACCCGAAGCTTTCATACGTTCTATAACGGTTGATACTTTATCAGCTATTTGGCTAGAAATGTTCATAAGACTTTAATTCCGGATAAGCTGTTATTAATTGACCTAGATTTCACAAACTACTAATATGTCAATATATCTTAAATAGACAAGCCGTATATTAGAATGTGCATCAATGTGTGTGCTTAGTATCTAATAGATTTAGTATCACCATTAAGAGTATGCAGATGTGACATTTAACTAAGAAGTAGTCTAGTCCCGAGCTAAAGTTTAGTCCAGCGCTAGGTGTATAAAATTTATTAAAAGAGCTCAGGCAAGCTCAGGAAAAACCTTTTCCCTTCAACATGACTATACTTCTATTATTAGCATTGTATTCTCATCAATATGGAGGTACTAATGTCTGCAACTTTTTTTAAAATGGTAATTCGAGAATTATTATGATGAAAGAACAAAAAACTGTAGCAATTACTGATAGAGCTGCGCGTCGTATAAATGAAATTATTGTTAAAGAAACAGTCAATAAAATGCTACGATTGAGTGTTAATGGAGGGGGGTGTTCTGGCTTTGAATATAGCTTTAATTTGGCCTCTGCGCCAACCGAAGACGATACTATAATCGAACATAAAGGGGCAAAGGTTTTAATTGATTCTATTTCGCTGCCACTGTTAGCCGGCTCGCTTATTGACTTTTCTGATGACCTTATTGGTTCTAAGTTTGAAATTAAGAATCCTAACAGCACCATGTCCTGCGGTTGCGGTAACAGTTTTAGCCTTTAGAGGATACACTCAGCACACTTTATTACGATGAAAATAGCTACTTGGAATATTAACGGCATCAAAGCTCGATTGGGACAACTATTGTATTGGTTGAAAAAGTCTGATCCGGATGTCACGTGCCTCCAAGAGATAAAATGCCTTGATGAATTGTTTCCCATAACTGCCTTTGTAGATGCTGGCTACCACATCGAAACGCACGGGCAGAGGGGATTTAACGGCGTAGCTTTGATCTCTAAGTTCCCTTTAACCGATGTGGTACGCGGATTACCAGGTGATAACATGGATCAGCAAGCCCGCTACATCGAAGCAGTAGCTACGCACCCGAATGCAAAGTTCAGGGTTGCATCAATTTACCTGCCTAATGGTAATCCTACAGGGACGGCAAAGTTTAGCTACAAAATTGCTTGGATAAAACGCCTTGAAGATCATGCAAAACGTCTGCTAGAGTTAGAAGAAAGTACAATCTTAGCAGGTGATTTTAACATTATTCCCGAGG
>JABSQE010000169.1 GCA_013214245.1 Hyphomicrobiaceae bacterium | reverse complement strand
TCGTCAGCCTCGTGTGCAAATTTTGATTCTGACATCTCTGAGTGTTTTGTAATGCCATGGCTGATATATTGTACTGCATCTAAACGTGTCATCTCCTGTTCCTGGAGAAAATATGCGGCGTGGCTTTCTCGCTCAGCAAAAATCGCTACAAGCACATTGGCGCCGCTTACCTCCTCTCTGCCAGATGACTGAACATGAACAACTGCACGATGAATGACTCGCTGAAAGCCGGTAGTAGGTTTAGCTTCAGACGCACCTTGCACCTCTAAATCTGTAAATTCGCTGTCTATATAGTTGGATAAGCGCTGACGCAGAGAACCTATGTCGACCGCGCAGGCTTTGAGCACACTTTTAACATCGCGGTCATCTATCAACGCAAGCAACAAATGCTCGAGCGTTGCATATTCATGATTGCGCTTATTGGCATGTTCCAGTGCGCGATGAAGTGTGTTTTCAAGGCTTTGGGAAAATGATGGCACCGTAGATTACTCTTTCTCCATTGTGCACTGCAACGGATGACCGTGCTGGCGTGAAAAATCGATTACCTGTGTGACTTTTGTTTCAGCAACTTCATAAGTGTATATGCCACAAATTCCAACTCCTCGTTGATGAACTTGTAACATAATCCTAGTGGCATCTTCATGTCCTTTATTGAAATATATCTCGAGGACACGAATAACGAACTCCATTGGCGTGTAGTCGTCGTTTAACAGCAGAACTTTATATAGACTCGGTTTATTACTTTTTCTACGTGTCTTTACAGCAAGATCAGTTTGACTTTCGTTGTCAATATCATCATTCCTGTCTCCACCAGATACCATAAGTAGTTACTCCTTCAACTATTCATTTGTTTTTCTTTCGCTTTTGTCGGGGATTAATCTTTTAAGGATACTGAAAAATCGTATGGTCATCACTTCAATATACTTGAAAGCTTTTCACAATCTATACGTTAACTAAGCATATACGGACTTCTTGCTCATTTTTTAATATACAATTTTAACAACATATCAGCTTTAAGTTGATTATCGCAAACGCCGCAAGCAATATCTTTCTTGAAGTAAAAAATAAGTGCGCAATAAATGTGTTGTTGGTTCTATAATTAATTCGTCATAACACAGTTAAATTCGACTGAGAATACAAGCATATATGAAGTGTAAAATGATTGATCCATAACGGCCACCTTAATGAGCTGCTGTGCTTTCTTAAGTATGTATTTAAGTGTATTATGCTGTAATAGTGACACGAAGTTGCCAACTATCAAAGCGATAGAACTTTACCATTAGAGAGAATGTTGAGATTGGGGCTTTAGGCGCTAAGGTGAGCTTCATAGATAACTATCTTAAATCTTATGTACAGTAACAATATATAATACTTTCGCTCATACGCCTGATCTTGCAAAATTAGCAGAGCTCTGGTTCTAACGCAGTTTTACACATAACGGTATATTGCATTCATAATTAAGTATGTGTTTTCTAAATTATGTATGAAGCAGAGACATTAATCTAAACATCAAAAAATTTATTCATTGTGTCTGAAAGGCCAGTGTTATCGAAGATAGTCAAATAGACTGCAGAATTAAGTTATTTGAATATCTTGAGATGACATACTTACTTTAGTGGGGCTTTGCACAAATTTTTTATGTAATATTAATTTAATACCAATTAGTAATAAGTGTTGTATAAGTTATATTTGATATTACTTATTTGAAAGCTCGGCAATCTAGGAGATGTCTTTAATGCGTACGGCAATGTGCCTGCGAATAATACTTCTCGGCATATCTTTTGCAGCGGTACCTGTTTTAAATGAGTATACCTTTGCAGCGAATTTAGCTGGAAAATATGCAAGTCTCGTAGTTGACGCTAATACAGGCTTAATTTTGCATGCTCACAGCGCAGAGGATTCGCGCTATCCAGCATCGTTGACTAAAATTATGACGTTATATCTTATTTTTGAAGCTGTTGAGGATCAGAAACTTACTTATGGCAGTATCATAACTTCTTCTGCAAAAGCAGCTAATAGCCCTCCTTCTAGAATTGGTCTGAAACGTGGTAATCGTATTACTGTGCACCAAGCGATAAAAGCGCTTGTAACAAAATCAGCCAATGATGTTGCTGTTGCTGTTGCTG
>JABSQE010000168.1 GCA_013214245.1 Hyphomicrobiaceae bacterium | reverse complement strand
ATACTAGATAACTGGTCTTCTGTTTCTTCAAATGGAAAACGTGCACGTAATTCGCTATACTCTCTATCCGGTATGGTCAAAATTGGTGCTTGTCGAATCTCGCGAAGTGCAGCTACCTTAATTAGCTCTGCTGCCATTTTTAAAAGTTGTTTTTTAAGGCGTGCTTTTCGAGATTGCCATCCGGCTCCCCCGAGCTTGTCAAGCTGAGTACTCTGTGAATTTGAGCCGTAACGCGATAATAATTCAATATTCTCCACGGGCAGGAATAACTTATCACCACCCGAATACAATATTTCAAGGCAATCGTGAGCAGCACCAAGAGCTTCAATTGTCTTTAAGCCGTCAAATCGTCCTATACCATGCTCTGTGTGAACAACGAGGTCACCAAGCGTCATAGCTGTAGCCTCTGTAATAACATCAGTAGCTTTTTTTGCGCGCTTACGTCGTCGGATTAATCTATCACCTAAAATGTCTTGCTCTGCTATGACGCACAATTCTGGAGACTCAAATCCACGCTCTAAAAGTAAAGTACAAACACCAACAAGATTCTTGGGTAGCGCTAGAGCATCGTGAAATTTGTCAACGGCTCGCAGGTCTTCAAATCCACGTTCTTTAATTAGTTTGATCAAGCGTTCGCGCGAGCCGAGCGTCCATGCTGCAATTAAAGCACGTTTTTTTTGGGCTATTCTCGCTTTTATATAACCTATCACAGTACCAAATAAATCTGCGTCGGGTGCCTGCCGCTCAGGTGTAAAATTTCTACCAACGCTTGCATTATAAGTGCGAGTTGCCGTTGGTGTTGGAAGAGTGAACGGATGAAAACGAGCGACTTGGTGACCAGATAACAATTCCATCCATTCCTTTTTTTCAATGTACATAGCCTGGGGAGGGACAGGTTTATAAGGCGGTGCACCAAATGTTTTTATTTCTAAAGAATTAACACGCGATTCATAATGCTCAATAATTTGTTCAAAGCGCTCACAAACTGCATCATCTGCCATATGGTCAAACGTAATGTTTGCATTGCCAATATAATCGAACAACGTTTCTAATTGTTCATGAAACAAAGCTAGCCAGTGCTCCATACCATGGTAACGCTGACCTGAACTCACAGCCTCATAAAGAAGATCATCACCAGTTGTGCCTCCAAACAGCTCTATGTACTTTTGTCTGAATTTTTTTATAGCTTCTTTACTGTAAGCAACTTCACTTACAGGTAAAATTAAAAGCTTTTGGACAGGACGACTCGAACGTTGCGTACTAGGATCAAATGTTTTGATGCTTTCAAGCGTATCTCCAAAAAAGTCAAGACGAACTGGATTGGCACGTCCTGGTGGAAAGAGATCAAGGATGCCCCCGCGAACTGCGAACTCTCCTGCTTCTATTACCGTCCCCGTGCGCATGTAACCGCCAAGTTGCAAACGTTGTAGAAGGCGATTTATGTCTATGCGTTGACCTGGTGCGATTTGGCGCATCGCTTGACGTATAAACAATCTTGGGGGTAGACGCTGTACAACTGCATTAACTGTAGTGAGAACAATCATAGGCTCTTTGCCAATTTGAAGGGCAAGTCGGACAAGAGCCGTAATTCTTTTAGCCACAATATCTGTGTTAGGGCTTACGCGATCATATGGCACCGTATCCCATGCTGGTAAGCTCACCACGCGTGTCGTAGGCGCAAAAAATGCTAGTGCTTTCTCTAAAGCTTCTAAACGGCGGTCATCACGTGTTACGTGTAAGAGCGTACCGATATTTTTACTGTTAGAAACATCGCGCAATAGCTGCGATAGGACCAAAGCATCGTAACCCTCTGGAGTTTCAGTAAAGTAGACATCCTGCGCGGTAGCCTGTATCTGCGAATTTGCATGTCTCATCGTTTGTGTTTCATGTAGTCATGTTATGACGATAATAGGTTTAGAATTCCCTCAGGGTGTATTATTAGATGTAATTTCTCTATTCTGGCAGTTTAAACTTCAACTTTTCAGTAAAAAAGTTTTGCCCTATGTGTTTTTGATTCAAGTCTTTAACTCGGTAACCGAGTATATTTTCTATTTACGAGTTTCGAGTAAGGAACAAAATTGCCATTTTTTAAAGTTAACATAAAGCTGAACCGATAGAATAGATCTGAGATATCTGCTTTGGGCTATTATGATCTATGTAGTCAAATCAAACATGTGTCGAGTTTAGATCAATAAATAAAGTTCGTACACTTGAGCACAGTATCAACTCTGTTTAGTGGAATTATTTGCTGCAGCTAACATCGTGAAATTCGCAGATCTCAGCTATTATATCAGTGTATTGGGGGTTGTCACAACTTTCAGGCGAGAAAATCCAACTGTTAATCTTTTGGTCTGCTATTGTAAGAAGAAGCTCGAAAGTAGACAGTTTCGGATCTACCATACTAGAAAGTTTTGCATCAGCAAATTTACCTAAAACCCAATCCATTTCTTTTGTACCTCGATAGTTCGCGCGATATTGGGCACGTTTCCGACGCATATCAACAGTTTCGGGTATTACTGACATATCT
>JABSQE010000167.1 GCA_013214245.1 Hyphomicrobiaceae bacterium | reverse complement strand
GTAAGAGCTTCTACCTGCAAGGGCTCGTGCTCAATCGCGGAGCGAACGCGATGGGCTTCGCCTTCTCCAACGCAGGTGAGGCGACGGTCGGAAACTGAGTACGCGCAAGTACGCGATCGACAAGGAGTAAGAATGGTGGAGAGTAGGGGAATCGAACCCCTGACCTCTACAATGCCATTGTAGCGCTCTCCCGACTGAGCTACGGCCCCTAATTCTCAAAAAAAGTGTTAAATTACAACTTATATTCAATAGATTTAATCAACTTTATGGTCAATATTATATTAGTTATAATTTCTTATGAAACATTGTTTCAAACCTTAAAGCAGATGGTGATTACGTTCTAGGCTTAAAGAGCCTTACATTTAATTCGCGTTTCTTAAACCTCACCATTATTTGATGCACAACTTGATAGTCACCAATTTATAGCTTAAATTGTGTTTTTTAGTTAACTCTTGTTATAAGCATTAACTGTTAACCGTGATTAAATTTAACTGGAGTTACCATATAAAATTGCAGCATATCTTGATGTAACTATTAAAGAGAGAATGCTACAGACGCAAGTAGTTATTAATATTCTCTCGGCTGTACATTTTTCATTTTGAGCATTGTATAACCTAGTTTAAACATATTAAGCAACAAAATTCTTCTAGAGGTAGAGGCACCATTTTAACAACCAATAACGGTCAATTGTAGACATCACAATTTTTATCAAGAAATATACCATCATTGCGCAAGTGCTGTTATTTTTTGCTTACCACTAAATCCATTACACTTTCTATCTCAACACTATGTTAGGCCTATTTTTATTTTAACATTATTACGATCGAATAACTGCAAGTTATGTTGTAGTAAACTTATTGTCGACTATTTTTTTCACTATGTCTCTATTATCTATTATAAGGTCACTTTGCCAAAAACGAATTATATAAAAGTGTTTTGCTCAGCACTCTTAGCAGTTACAACCATTTGTTAGATTGATTGATTAGGTGTGAAAGTAAGTAAATCACAATGAGTACAGACAAAGAAATTCCACTATTTATAATGAACGGTCTAGGAAATAAAATTGCTGTCGTAGACATTCGACATTATAACGGCGATTTTTTAGCTTCCTGCGTTATCGATTTATTAAACCATCTCCTAATCCAGTTTGATCAATTAATGGTCATAAGACAGTCTATAACTATCAATATTGCTGCGTATGTCCAAATCTACAACAATGATGGGTCCGAGGCAGAAGCTTGCGGCAATGGCATACGATGTGTGGCCAAAATAATTGGCGACGGTATTAACCCAATTAGGCTCGAGACAGTCGCCGGAATTCTTAATGTCAATTTTCAAAGCAAAGATAAAATTACAGTGGACATGGGGCTGCCAAAATTTAAATGGTATGATATACCTTTATCCTGTGAAGTGCCCAATACCTCCGAAGTTAAATTACAACTTTCTCCTAATAATAATTTGAGCTCTTGTTCATCTTCAGTTTGTAGTATTGGCAATCCGCACGCAATTATTTGGGTGGAACACAATTGCGATATCCCATTAGATAGTCTGGGATCCACCCTTGAAAATCATCCAATATTTTCTAAGCGTGCAAACATAACAACAGCAAAAATTGTACATCCAAGTCATGTAATTACTCGAACGTGGGAACGTGGCGTAGGCCTAACCAAAGCCTGTGGCTCTGCTGCTTGCGCTGTAACAGCCTGTGGAGTTCGAAAAGGCACTTTGGCACGCCGAGTTAAAGTGTCTCTTCCAGGTGGTGACTTGGATATTGCCTGGTTGTCAAATGATAGTGGCGTACTAATGACCGGGCCTGCAGAGCTGGAACATCAAGGTGTTATTAAGCAATTGCCTTTTGATAAGTTGAAATTTGAGGTGCAAGTTGAGAAATAAAGACCAAAAGCTAAACAGATGTGGTGATAATAATGATCCACCCGAAGTTATTACGCTAGGATGTCGTCTCAACGCATGCGAATCAGAAGTGATATGCACACTTGCCAGAGCTGCTGGGCTTAATAGCCAAACAATGATCATAAACACATGTGCAGTAACTGCAGAAGCTGTTCGTCAGGCGTCTCAAAAAATTAGGAGCCACCGACGGGACGTTCCAAAAGCTAAAATTGTAGTGACCGGATGTGCTGCACAAATCGAACCACAACGGTTCATCGAAATGCCTGAGGTTGATCATGTAATTGGTAATTCTGAAAAACTTCAAGCTGATGTATTTCTAAGTTTAAAACAAGCTAAAAATAAATACGTCCAGGTTGGAAGCATTATGAGTGTACGCCAAGAAAAAGCGCACATAATAGACAGCTCCACCTCACGGACGCGAGCTTTCGTACGAATTCAGAACGGATGCGATCACAATTGCACATTTTGTGTTGTTCCTCAAAGTCGCGGACCGTCACGATCGATACCAGCTTCTGATATTATAGTTCAAATTCGCAGGCTTTTAAAGGTTGGCCATAAAGAGATTGTTCTAACTGGCGTAGATATTACCTCTTACGGCAACGACCTAGCAGAAGACATTAATCTAGGCTGTCTTGTTCGAAAAGTACTTCGTGATGTTCCAGAGCTAAAGCGACTTCGACTATCATCTATAGATTACATTGAGGTTGATACGGTGTTGCTAGATTGTATCGCGAACGAACCGCGTTTGATGCCTCATCTGCATTTGTCAATTCAGGCTGGCCACGATTTAATACTAAAACGAATGAAGCGGCGTCATAGACGGAATGACGTTATTCGTTTTTGCAGACAAATTCGTACTTTAAGACCTGATGTTATATTTTGAGCTGACTTTATCGCAGGGTTTCCGACAGAAACTGAAGAAATGTTTCAGGCCACGCTAGATATAGTTGACGAATGTGATCTAACTTATCTTCATGTGTTTCCTTTCTCATCACGATCTGGAACACCTGCCGCTAAAATGCCCCAACTAGAGCGCAAAATTATCAAGCAGCGCTCGAGATCTTTACGTAGTAAAGCTGCAATTAAATTAGCAGAATTTTTTGACTCTCAGGAGGGATTAGTACACGATGTTTTATTAGAGAAAAACGCTAGAGGACTCACGCCGCAATTTGCTCCAGTAAAGATTATGAATTGTGATCAGAGTGCAATTACACCGGGCACTATAGTCCGTATGAAAATTACAAAACACGATAAAAAGTGCCTGTTTGCGGAGCAGATATAATGATTAAGAAAAAAAAAACCAATTTACTTGATCGTTTTTTCAAATCCAACGATCCTGGGTCAATAGAAGATAATTCTCTTAGAAAGGATATGCTACAAGATACTCCTTATGACAATGAAAGCATGACTAAGATAGATCAGACCATCAAAAGTAGATTTATCGGATCTAAAAGAAATTGGGTTCAACGTCTCAAGTCAGGCCTTGCAAAAACATCTGCGAGTCTATCAGAGGGAATTTCTCAAGTTTTCGCAAAGCGTCAACTAGACTCAGAAAGTTTTGAAGATCTTGAAGATCTATTAATACAAGCGGACCTAGGGATTGAGACTACCGCACGTATTGTCGACCATCTTTCATCCAACCGCTATGATAAAACTATATCACCAAAAGAAGTACTCGAAGTTTTAGCGAATGAAATTGAAATTATTCTAGAACCTGTTGCGCAAAAGCTCGATATCGTTGCATCTCGTAAACCGCATGTGATTTTAGTAGTTGGTGTCAATGGAACTGGAAAAACAACAACCATAGGTAAATTAGCTGCAAAATATTGTTCTGAGGGAAGAAAAGTTCTTTTAGTTGCTGGAGATACATTTCGAGCCGCTGCAATTGAGCAGCTTCAAATTTGGGGCGATAGAGTTGGTTGTGAGGTTGCACACCGTAATGCCGGTGCAGACTCAGCGAGCCTTGGCTTTGATGCTCTTACAAAAGCCAAAGAACAAAACATTGACATACTCATGATGGATACTGCAGGGCGTCTTCATAACAAAAAAGAGCTTATGGATGAATTAGGGAAAATTATCCGTGTAATTCGAAAGGTAGATGCTACTGCACCGCATGACGTGCTTTTAGTTGTCGATGCAACCACCGGGCAAAATGCTCTTAGGCAAGTTGAGGCGTTTCGAGATCGCGCTGGCATAACAGGTTTAATAATGACAAAACTTGATGGCACGGCTAGTGGTGGTATTATTGTTGCAATTGCAGCACAGTATGGGATACCTGTGCATGCGATTGGTGTGGGAGAAGGTGTTGAAGATTTAGCACCATTCGATGCTAAAGAATTTGCACTAGCCATTGCGCAACCAAAAAATATCGAACTCGATAACTCAGATACACATTAGCTTTTTTTAAATAAAAATATTTATGGATGGAATTAGCATGAAATGGATTTTACATAGATATCCGTTCAACGCTGAACAGACTGTTAATCTTCTTAGTGAATTCGGCCCGCTTGCAACACTGTTTGTCATCAATGCCGTTTTAGGAGTCACGGCCGGTATATGGTCGCTTATCATTACTACTATGATTGCGTTAGCTACTATGAAAATATTATTGAACCGTTTGCCAGTATTTGCTCTCATAGCCGGTGGTATTACGTTAGTGTTTTCAGCGATATCTCTTTACACAAAAGACCCCATGTGGGTTCAATTAAAAGTTACGCTATTTAACGGAGTATTTGCTTTATTTCTTACAGTAGGATTAGCTACTCAGAAAAACTTTTTTAAATATACGTTTGAAAAGACCTTTCATTACACTTCAGAAGGTTGGAATAAGTTTACAAGAAGTTTTATTATTTTATTCTTTGTATTAGCACTCGCCAACGAAGCCATCCGCTTGAGTTTTCCATGGGATAAAAACTTCAACTTTCTTGGCTGGAGCACTGACGGTCTTAACGTTTGGGTTATGTTCAAAATAATTATCGTTATGCCGCTGTCGGGTATATACGCATATTTTATGACACGAATGTTAAAGAGTTATACAACAGAACCAACAAAGAAGGATGCACGCCATCCTGCATAATAATAGTGGTTTAATATTCTTATAGATATGAATGTCAACCGTATCAACAAACTTATACCAACGGAGATTAAGTGTGGTTAAGCTTAAAACTGTTTCTGAAATTAACCACAAAAAGCAAAACAAAGAGCTCAGCGCAGTACACCCATTAAAGATTGCTTTAGAAGCTGGCCCGGTAATAGCATTTCTTTTTACCTATTTTTACATTGATATATTTTGGGCAACGGCCACTTTTATGGTTACAACAGTAATTGCACTCACAATATCACGAACATTTTTTGGTTATGTCCCCGTCTTACCTTTGATTTCTGGAATACTAGTAGTAATTTTTGGTGGTTTAACCTTAGTTTATCAGGAAGAAATTTTTATAAAAATAAAGCCTACTATTTGCAATTTATTGTTCGCCTCTATTTTGTTTGGTGGCCTCATAATGAGGTGCTCTCTCATCAAATACATACTTGGCGAAGTGTATAAATTGCAAGACGAAGGGTGGCAAAAACTTTCACTAAGGTGGGCTTATTTTTTTGTTTTCCTTGCTATTCTAAATGAGATTATATGGCGCAATTTTTCTACAGAGTTCTGGAGCAGTTTTAAGTTGTGGGGCGTTATGCCTATAACTGCCATCTTCGCAATTTCACAAATGAGCTTATTAAAAAAATATAGCTTACCAGCGGACGATAATAACTCGTAATTCAGCCCTATTACCACCATGTGAGTAAAGTTTAAAACTGCTTTAATTACCTAATAAACATTATAAGCTAGCAAATGCAGTGTCGGGCACATTAACACTTTTAGACTGCTTTTCTCATTATTGTTTTTATGTCCAAAGTATGTTCCAGACGCATTGCGAAAATTACTGCATCAAAGTTACTAGGCTTTAACACAACAGATCCATTATTTTATGAGGATTTAGAGCTGAAAAGCTAAGCATATTACCGTGAGCGTTTTTATTAATGTACGTAATAGAAATTATAGGCTTTAAAAATCTTTACAGTTATTAGCACTGTAGAAAATACAGCTAGAACATATCTGAGATCGACTGATATATTACAACTTATTAAAGTTAAGACTTCTGTCAATAATTCTTACAACGGAACTGTTTACTTATAAGGCTCTCAATCATGAGGAATTATAAATACGCTCACTTTTAAGTCTAAGTTAATTATGCTGGTCAATATTTCGGAGGTGTGAGTAAGAAAAAAAATAATAGTTAAATGGAATTATGAATTGAAAAGAGAATTAGCACTAATATAAATAAGTGTAATTAAATTTACAACTTTAATTTTGACACTGTTCTAAAATTCTGCCGCAGTCTCAGTATTTCTTGAATGACATTGTAAATATAATATGAGCTATACTTACTTTCTGCTGTTGAATTAATTAAACAGAGTTATTCCTTCCCACAAACAGATCGTGCAAGTTTATTCGAAGCATTGTTAAATTTATGCATGAAGAACTCTGTATTCTGTTTCCTCTTGCAGCAAGCCTAAAACACTAAAAATAGAAATCTTAAAATTTAGTCAAAAACATAAGGACATATTAGTGAAATGAGTTCAGTATATGGCTTGTACAAGCCTACTTTATTGAAAACAGTTAATCAAATGATGCTGCATTAACACCCTACTATCCCACTTATATGCATCAGCAATTAAACTCCATGATCAAGTGCAAACTTGGATTAACAAACCATGATAAGTAAGCTATCATTTAGATTAGTCTACTAAAACTTCATATCACACCTTATAGGATTTATAATTAGACAAATCTAAACTTAAGCAGTGTCTAAAAAAGCATTAAACGCGCACGTAGCTCTCTTTTTACCCAATTCAGTGAGTTCACTTGCAAGAAAAAGTTAAGAGATTAACTAATACAATTATAGGTTAAATTGTACTTTGCAAAGCTTTACGTAAGTGTTAGTGTGACTATTTTTGTAAGAATGTTGCTCACAGCTATGTAAGAGTGTAAATGATTTTGCCATTTAATATTGAGAATGCGTTCTCGAGATTGGCGCATAGCATAATAAAATTATTCAACAACTTGGCAATCTTACCTGCTTGGTATGCAGTGAGTGAGAGGATTCAATGGTGTCACTTGTAACTTTGACTTTTCCTAACGGCATTGAGCGTTCGTATGAAGCGGGCGTTACTGGCGTTGAAATAGCCGCCACGATTTCAAAATCTCTCGCTAAAAAAGCCGTGGCAATAGTTATAAATAACGTATTAACTGATTTGGCTGATCCCATAAATTACGATGCCACAATAAAAATCGTTACTCGTGATGATAAGGAGGCTCTTGAGCTTATACGCCATGACTGCGCGCACGTTTTAGCCGAGGCCGTTCAAGATCTTTTCCCAGGCACACAAGTTGCAATTGGACCGGTTATTGATAATGGTTTTTATTACGATTTTGCTCGAGATACACCATTTAGCCCTGAAGATTTTACTCTAATCGAAGAACGAATGGGTGAGATTATTAAACACAATATCCCATTCACCAAAGAAATTTGGTCACGAGACAAAGCTAAACAACACTTCAGACAACTAGGTGAAAATTATAAGGTCGAATTGCTAGAAGCTATCCCTAGAGATAGTGAAATAAAGATCTACCGACAGG
>JABSQE010000166.1 GCA_013214245.1 Hyphomicrobiaceae bacterium | reverse complement strand
ATTATTCCAGCATACTCTAATTGCCAGCCCAGAACGTACAAAGCGCTTCCCGTCGCCGTGACAGAAAAAAGGTTGGGTACAAGGCTGATTATGCCCAAAGACAGCGATCTAAATGATATTATAATCACTGTGGTTACTATACCAATAGCAAGTATTAGAGAGATATACAGCTTGTTAATAACAGACAACGAACCTTGGGCAGATAACACCGCCTGACCGGTTACAAAAAAAGATACGCCAGCGTACCGTTGAGAAATAGTAGAAAGTTTCGCCTCTAGTATTCGCTTCAACGCTACAAAATCCTTAGCTTCAAGATCACCTGTAAAACCTGTCAGCAACGTTACGTTATTCTTAATATTTATAAAACGCATCACAGCTCTCTCAGGCAACGCAAGAACGGCATCTAAAAAGCTAGTCGATACGCCTGATTCTACTTTTCGTGCTTTGTTAGAATCTACCAGAAAAGGTTTTAGTGTTTCAAGAGACCATGCACCATGTATTAGATGGTTGTTGCGAAGGATTGCATCTGCCTCAGTTATCGCAGGAAGAATCTGCAGAAATGAGTTTCTAAAATCTTTGTCTCCTTTCCAAAATAACATAACGTAAACAGGATTCGTACCGCCCATGGTATCAGCTAAATCTTCTGCTACAATCTTAGCCTCCCCATCTGTTGGCACCATATCGCTAAGACGATACTGTGGCGTCAAGCTGGCATGAAGATAAATTGCGACACCTAAAAAAAATAGACTTACTGCTGATATAGCCCTTGCTCGAACAACAACAAAACTTGCGAGATAATTTGCTATCTTATCAAGCATTAGAATACCAGCATTTTCTATAAAACTTTCTTTTAGAGATGATTCTTTTGGACACAATAAAACCACAGCTAACGCTGGAACAACAATGATTGCAGAAAGATATGAGAGCATAGTACCGACAGCCGCTGCAAAGCCAAACGTGCGGATAATCTCAGCGTCAGTCTGGGCGATGGAGATAAAAGCTAATATAGTAGTCAACGCACTAATAAAGCATGCTGGTCCTACAGCGCGCACAGCTATCAACGCAGCCGAAACAATTGCACAATTATCAAGTAGCTGCTTACGAAGAACAAAAAGTATGTGCATCGCATTGGTATACGTGATAACCATCAAAAGTGGTAATACAGCGGTCATTATTGGATTAATTTTAATACCAATCGCACCAAAAGTGCATAAGCTCCAATATAAACAAAAAAATGCAGGAACATTAGCGATAATCAGAAAATCGAAACGACGAAAAAACAAAAAGCAGACTATAGAACCCACCACCAAGCCTAGACTTAGAAACAAAACTCTATCACGGCTAGATTGGTATGCTAATTCTGCCGTAATAACAGGTGTTCCGGTTAAACCAAGCCGAAGCCCACGTGCTTTCTCGAAGTTTGTTACAATATTACGAATATCATAAACTATCTTTTCTAAAGAAAAACGTTGATCAGGCGAGATTATTATTAAAGTGATTTCTTTTTTGCCATCATTACTCTTAGTAAAGAGACGACCTTGAACAAGAGGATGTTTACGAACTTCTCCCATAATTTTAGAAATGTCAGCCGATACGGGTAGTATTTCAGGTATAAGCGGTTTAGTTATGTACCCGGGCTTATAACGCTCATGAATATTAAAAATAGAGAAGGTATCTGCTACTCCTTCGAGAAGAGTGATTTCATAATAAATATCTCTCATATCCTCTAGAGTTTTGAGGTCTTCAAAACTGTTGGCAGTGACAGCAAGAGTAATGATGTCATCGGATTGCGGGAAGCTTTGTTTAAGTTGTGCCAGCTCTTGATAAGCTGCGCTGTTAGAATTAAATACATTGCTCAAAGAATTTTCGACTTCTAGCTCAACAATGAAGCGTCCTAAAAAAATCGACAGTAAAAAAACCAGAATTAGTGTAACGATTGGATTATTAACAGCTAATACTCCTGGATATTCGAATGCTAACGGCAAGCGAATTCCCGCTCTTTGGCTTGCAATTGCTTTCTCAGAATTCTTATGGTGATTCATCGGGTATTCAGCGAATTACATATCAATTGATTTAATCGTCCTTATAATATCAAAAATAATTACAAACCAAGACTATATCGTATTAAGGTCTTTTTTTCCGGCGCATACAAAATTTCCTAATTTCTTAAGATACACCACACAAAAATGGGTGATAGTTTTGTTTTATGTAAAATCTGTATTTGCCCACCTACTTATAGAGTCCATTCGCCGGACCGAAAGAGCGCAATTTCAGCTCCGTCAACAATGCCATTGATATCCAACTTCTCTGAGCCAATCATCCAGTCGAAGTGGACGGAACTATAATTTGCTCCGCACTCAAGGAGCGCTTTTTCCGATAATTCATAACTTGCATTTAACGTTTTACTGTATGCTTGTCCAAAAGCAATATGACACGATGAATTCTCGTCCAGTAGCGTGTTAAAGAAAACCTGGTTCATTCTAGATATATGAGATGAGTGTGGCACTAACGCCACTTCACCTAAACGTCTAGCACCATCGTCAGCGCTCAGCAGCGTTTCCAGCGGAGCAATTGACTGTCCGTTAATAGACTTTAAAGTTGTTGCAACTCCATTCTCAAAAACGGCATAAATACCGTCAATTTTCTGACCACCAAAAACGAGCGGTCGTGTACTTGTTACATGACCGTTAACTTTCAAAGCGTGCGGACACGTAAAGATTTCCTCAGTGGGCAAGTTAGTGTTACCAACACAGCCATTTTGTGCAATTGTTTTTCCGCCGTGCCAATTATGTTGATCTGCAAGGCCAACGCTTAGATCTGTTCCAGGACCCCGAAAATGCAATTTTTCAAAACGCATACGGTTAAGCTGAGAAGCTTTTTTATAAAGTTGATTATTGTGATTTTTCCAAGCTTGCAGTGGATCAACTTCATCAAGCCTATAAGCTGAACGGAGCAGCGACCAAAGTTGGGTTTGTGCATCGTAGGCAGACACATCTGGCCATATAGCCGTAGCCCAGTCTTTGAAAGGATAGGGTGCTACAGTCCAATTTATAATTGATTTAGAGCTGTAAGGTGAAACAATCTGCCTTGATTTAATTTGAGATTTTGAGATTGCCCTAATTCTTGATTGATCAAGATTTTTATATAGATTTGGATTGCAACCAGTAATAGCAAGCCGTGCCGCACCACCTTCATAGGCTTTAGCATAGGCCTCCGTTAACCAGATATTATCTGCACTCAAATATTCCTCATGTGTCCACTTAGCACGTATAATATTCATGGCATCGTCGGCCAGCATCGATGTTACTAAAGAGCACCCAACTTTATATGCCTCAATAGCCACGGCACGGATAAGTGGCATTGCTTCAAAAGGTGCAGAGGCAACAAGCTGCTGGCCTGCCTTTAGACCCAAACCGTTATGCACAAGTAGTTGTGCTAGGTTTTGCATGTCGCTTGCACCAATATTAAATTCATTTTGCATATCACATCTCAAGTTCGTTATTTAATTATATACTTAAGATTTTAGTATCTTCACCTCGGCCGCCAGCAGACACTTAGTGAAGCTATGGCTCTTTACAAGAAAAATATTCATCTTTCACAGCTTCATACCCCCTAAGATTTAGTGTAGTATTTAAATGCATGTGTATTTCTTAAATAAATGCTTTTAGTCCTACGATAGAAAAGATGTGATTTTTCCTGTGTAGTCCTGTGTTTTAAATTCACAGTTCTACTTGAAGAGTAAGACCTAAGCTAGCGATACACAAAATTTCAACAAATACTTCGTGGAAGTGAATTGACTGGTACTAAATTCCAAACATCTGTCTGATGATACCTATTTTAGCTCTACAGGCCTCTGTTATATATAATTGAAGAGATATCCATTCAAATAAACAACTCTACTACTGGCATAAATCAGACCTCAAAAACACATTTATCATCATAAACTATCTTATGCTTATTGTATAAGCATAAGAACTACAAGCTTGTAATTGAAAATCAAAGCTGTGTATATTAATAGCCGTTTTAAAAAAATTTATAACATATTTAGAACACGAAATAGATTTCAGTGTAATCGCGATTTCTAATACATGATAGTAGCCCGTAAAGCAAATATCTGGATATGGGCCACATTCTATCACTCTTTAAGGTTTAGGATGCTATGCCTGCAATCATGATACAAGGTACAGGTTCTAACGTCGGCAAATCACTTATAGTTGCAGGTCTTTGCCGTCTGTTCGCAAGGCAAGGAATGTCTGTAGTTCCTTTTAAACCGCAAAACATGTCGAACAATGCGGCAGCAACGCATGACGGCGGTGAGATTGGTCGTGCACAGGCACTGCAGGCACTCGCAGCTGGTGTGCAGCCAAGTGTTGACATGAATCCAGTACTTTTAAAGCCAGAAAGTGAAACTGGTTCACAGATCATTATTCGAGGTCAGAATTGGGGTAGAATGGATGCGTATGACTTTGGGCGATACAAAGCCGATTTTCTTCCAATGGTATTGGAAAGTTATTACCGTCTTGCAAACAAGGCAAATCTGATCATTGTCGAGGGAGCAGGCAGTCCAGCAGAGGTCAATCTTAGGACAGGTGATATTGCTAACATGGGCTTCGCTGAGGCGACTAACCTTCCAGTTATCCTTGTGGGAGACATCGAACGCGGCGGAGTTATCGCTAGTCTTGTTGGTACTCATACAGTTTTATCATCAAGTGATCGGGCGCACATCAAAGCATTCGTAGTCAACAAATTTTTGGGGAACACCTCACTGTTTACTGATGGTATGAAGCTTATTCATGAAAGTACAGGTTGGGTCCCACTTGGGGTGATACCCTATTTTTCGGACTCTTCAAGGCTCCCGGCAGAAGATATTCTTGACATTGATCGAGCCAGCCGAAATCTGCCGCAAGAAAGCAGTAAAAAATTAAAAATTATCGTTCCTGTTGCTGGACGAATCGCAAATTTTGATGACCTAGATCCATTACGCTTAGAGCCCAATATCGAGCTAGACATCGTGCGTACCGGACGTACATTGCCTCTAGATGCTGATCTAATCCTTTTACCTGGTTCTAAAGCAACCCTTGCTGATCTCGGCGTTTTACGATCTGAGGGATGGCATATAGATATTGCTGCCCACGTCCGCCGTGGTGGACATGTCCTTGGGCTATGTGGTGGCTACCAAATGCTAGGCAATGTAATTGCTGACCCGAGCGGCATTGAAGGATTAGCCGGCAAGAGGACAGGTCTTAGGTTGTTAAGAGTTGAGACAACTCTTTCAGATAAAAAAATTGTGCGGCCGGTTGCCGGATTACACCTAGCGACTGGGGCTCAGATAGCAGGCTATGAAATCCATATTGGTCGAACTATCGGTCCGGATACTGCCAGACCTGCTTTCGAAATTAATGGAACTCCTGATGGTGCCATATCTGCTTGTGGGCGGATTACAGGAACTTATCTACATGGTATTTTCTGCAATGATGCTTTTCGCAGGAGTTTCATTAATTCACTGCGTGCAGGGGTTGCTGCTAAAGAGTTTAATTATAACAAAAAGCTACAATCTACTCTTGATAGTTTTGCAGATCATTTAGCTCGGCATATCGACTGCAAAGCAATTTGGCAAATTGCCTGTCAGAAATAAGCTTTGTGACTAATTCGTCTTTCAAAAAAATCCTAATGTAAATTATTTTGCAATTCAACTTCCCATGAAACTTGAATAAAATATTCACCTCTACATTTCGCCCAATAATGCATGTTATACTAACATAATGTATGGGACTTACATTGCTACGCTGCATATCTGCTAATGCGCAAGCTAAATTTATCATTAATTAAACAAGCAGATTTTTAGCACTCCCTATTGCAAAACAAGTCTAGTTATATCTTAATGCCAATATGTTGTATTATCCAGTAAGACCGAATGGCAATCAATCGCGGTAAGTTGAAAGTGAGTAACTCGAAGAAATTGATAGATACAATATAAAATTAATATTCCTCAGGTGTTACATTGTTTCAAAAATCACTTTTATTGTTTCTAGCATTTTGTATTTACTACATTTACTAACTCTGATATCCCAATCTAAAGAGATAGACAGAGCACGCAAATCATGTGGTGAGCACCTTTAAAGTAGAGATCATAAAAGCTGTACTGGTACTACGAGCGACCAATTCATATTCTAAAATTATTAGTAAGAACAATATTAATAGTATTCTGTTCTAGCTTTTTTGCCCAAAAATTCAACATTAAAGCTTCATGGCTACACCAGCGGTAATTGGCATCATGACGGAATTAGCAAACCTAATTTAACGAAATATAAAATAAGTACCTATTTTGTTTATTTGCATTAAGTTTGAGGATAGGTTGAACTTAAATTATCACGTACAAATTATCACAAGTATTCCAAGAAGCGTGGAAACATTTGCCACGCTTGATATAAGGGTATTACATACTAGCTACGAAAGCGATTGCGTAATATACGTGGATATTCATCCAAATCTCCGGTAGAAGTCTCGGATCTCTGATAGTTAGAGGGTTGCGAAAAATTATCTTCTGAATTTACGAATGAAGATACTCTATGTACTGTTGAAGATACAGTTGGGTTACTATCACAACCCCGGCCGTCATTGTCGCGCATGCCTTCATCAACTTGGTTGTGATTGACCTTGGGGTTTAAAGGATCATCTAACAAAGGGGTAAAATGCGCTGTTTGAACCGTCTCCTTAGCTGAGCCTTGAGTCTTCATTTCTGAAAGCTTATAATCTGGATTAGACGCTGCAGCAAACCATACGTCAATTAGTTCTAGTTCACCAGAAGAGAGGTTTAAGCCGTGTTCCTTACAGCGCCTAACTACATGACTTCGAAGGCGCTTAGCGAGTAATATAGCAGTGTTCCCTTTGTCTAACCAGGGATCACCTTCGGTTACGGCATCAAGTATGTAGCGAGCGTCTTCTACAGAAACTTTTATTCCTATACTAGCGGCACTTCGTGCCACATTTTCTAAAGTTTTTACTCCTTGCAATTGATTTTCAGAGATCTCGTGCTCTAATATAGCAAGAATTGAGCGATATTCTGGCGGTGAAAATGGTGGCGCCTGACAAGCATTGTGAATACGAGTAATGATTTCGTGCAATTCAGACGTTGTTGGATCGCTTTCATCGCGACTTATCATATTGTCCTGGCCTGTTGGGATTGAATCACTAATCCCTGCAGAAAGCATTGTGTCTTCAGGATCCGCACCAACCAACTGTGGTGTCGCTTGCCTATCGGTGGAATGTTGTTCACCTTTTCTATATGCTGAGGGGAATGAAGCAAATTTCAATTCTGTTTCCTGAGCAGCTACCTCTGGCAAAGAGTGAGGAGATTGAACTTCAGAGCATAATAATTCGCCAGAATTAATTGAATCACCTGTCTTCGATTTTTGTTCACCAGAAGATAAGTATAACGGTACGTCTAAACTCTGTCCCACCTGTTGACGAGTCACAACCTGCGCGTTGGATACAAGATACGGTGGCTGTTCGCTCAAATTTACACTTTCCGGGATTAAACTGTTAAGAAGCTTATAAAAACTTTTAGCACCTAGCCAGTTAGTCCCTACTGTTAATTCATAACCCACCAAAGAAACAACTCTTTCAGCCAGCGTTTCAAGAGGTACAGGTCGATCTGCCTCTAATACCATTTGAACAACAACACTAATAATTTGATCTTGTAATTGTTTAGATCCAGTGTCCTGAGGTAGAGATGTGGACTCAACCAAAGAAAGCTTTTCGTCGAGTAAAACTTTTATCAATTCAGACTCTTTAACTTCGCCATCGCTCAAGGCAGTGTAAGGAGCAATTGTATCGTCATTAGTAAATACTATAGTTCTCTTAGCATGAGCTCGTAGCCGATGCAGAAGTGGGGTAAAGTCGGCATCGCTAGACAAAATAATAAATTCGTCAAATTCTGTTTTGTGATCGAGGAAATCGCGTATATCCATGACCATTCGTATGTCAGACGAATTCTTTAGCTGTGCTGTTAATGGTGGACAATCAATAATCTCGAAACCAGAGTGCAAAAAATGCTGTCTGACAAATGCAAACGAATTCATATCAGTAGAATTATCAGACGCGCTGCGCATGGGTACTGGATTGCCGTAACAGCGAAACATCACGATACGTCTATCAGTATTCTTGAGAAAAGAATTTTTTGTCGTGATTAAAGCTCCAGATACGATGGCCTCTACCCAGCGTTTAGATTGATTTGCAAAACGACAAGCGCTCTCCTCATTTTTAAGTTTGAGCGATAGATAAATGCTATCGTAATCTACAAAAATAGCGCTTAGGACGGGCTTTGTCATTGTGTTTCTCATCGTGAGATCAACCTCATTATGTAGCTGATCGATACAAAACTTTTTATAGAAGTTTGAATGAGTCGTTTGTTTGCTGCAACCACATACAGACATCTATTCCAATGCTTTTGAGCAAAACGTAAAGTGAGGCTTACTTGTAAGAGCGCAGTAGACGCATATAATAAATATATTGTAACATAATCAACTGCGTAATCATAACTTCACTATTCAAAAACTCATACATTCACACGAGAAAGAAGTTTAATCAAGCTTATTTTACAGTTCTTAAAATCTGCTTTAGCTTCTCTTTAATAATTTGTTAAATCTCTACGCGACAAAAATTCGAAAACTTTTCAGGCAATCTGGCTCGAGACCTATTTACAACCTTAAATATCACACTTAAAGCGAATAGCTTAACTGGGTAACGGAACAACACTCGACTGTCCATTTCGACTTTTATAACCCCTTCGGATTTGTTTGACCCAAGTGGTTTAAAGATACTTAACTGCAAACTGCAGATGGCATATTTCTCCAAGGATGTCAGAGATTGATAGCTTGTAATATAGAGTTTAGTCTTAAGGTGTGCGATAAAGCCGAATTAAAATATACATAAAAATTCTTAAGACCTGCCTCCTTATGAGAAAGCTAAGTTTATAGTTGGATAAGAAATTATAGACGTGATTGATTTAGCAAAAATATGTCTAGCATGTGCATTTCTTTCTAAGAAAAAAATTTTTGATTACACTCTTTAAAGCTTTAACAGCATGTAAGTTATATCTTTTTTTCAAGAGACGCATCTAAGATTATATGTATACCTTAAAATATTCAAGTAGTTGATCATGTTGTTTTAAACTTCCCATACGAATAAATTAAATTTATGCTAGCACAACTATAAACAATATGTTATATGAATATAGTCATCTGTAATCCGCGGTAGCTCAGTGGTAGAGCAATCGGCTGTTAACCGATCGGTCGTAGGTTCGAATCCTACCCGCGGAGCCAATTAATACAGGCTAAAGCTTAGATTTGTAAAAGCTTCACGCGTTTTATTTTAGTTGCGCGCACTGATATAATAATAGCCTCATTTCATGTACATTACACAAACGAAACTTTCTGGTCTTTACAGTAATTCTTTCATACAAACAAATTGTGTTTTGCTCTTATTCCGATCCGCATTGTTCCTAGCTGGTTGCTCTTAGTCGGAGTTTCAAGTCAAGTTTAGGAAGCTCGATTATCATAATCGTTACCTCATAAAAGTGAGTCATCATTTTAAGCATTATAAATATGCATTTTTATTTATGAATATTTAGCTTGTGCTACTGTAGCGACATAATCCGAGAATTAGAACTAATAAAATCTATAAAATAAAATTGGAATCACCAAGAAGTTTTTCTCTAAGTCTCTATTCAAAAATGTAAAGAAAAAATTAATATTATTTATTAAACCACGATATTTATATTTTTTGACACAGTTATTAAGATAGTTTCTTACAAGATTGTTAGGACAACCCAATGGGCGCTAAAGCGCCCATTGTTAACTCTTATTTGTGAATTGGAACAAACTTGTCTACACCCAACTCATCAATCTGCGCAAAGGCTTCCTTAAAACGCTTCTTTGCTTTTCCGCGATGTTTGATTGCTTTTGCTTCATCATAGTTTACTTTGTGATTACCAACAAGAACTACACCTACCATGCCCATGCCATAATGAGGCGTACACATGTAGCCATAAGTCCCATCTTTTTCAAAAGTCACTTCAAAATCTTTATTAATTTTACTTGCCCAGTCTTTCGCACCTGGTGGCAACATACCTTTTACAGATGAAGAATTATGCCCAGGGTCTGTTGAAACAAACTTTACAACATCTCCTACGTTCACTTTAATTATACTAGGTTCGTAAACCATCTTTTGTTTTGTATCAACAGTACTTTTATTAAGCATCTGCACGATATGAACTTTGCCAGAAGCATGGCCAGAAGCATGCGAAAACGAAGCAATCAAACTGAATGCTAGAACATACAAAGTTCTCATAACTGTTGTATTTATCAGTAACGAATTCATACTCTATCTCCATCGTTTCTGAGATATTATCTCCGTTATATATATTGTATAGCGTTGTTAGTTATACTACCATAATGGGCTGGATTGACGCGGGTGTGTACAAACTAATTATGTTAGTGATCATGACACGATTTTTATTTGTTGTCTCAATCAATAAGTATTTTTTATAAATGTTGAACTTTTATTATATAATTTATTCAATCTAAATATAAATTGTTTTCTTCGGAATTCGACTAGTTAACGTTTAAACAAATCATGCAGTGCTTGCGATTCGACTTAAGACTTTTAAAATAGCTCTACATGCTAAAATTGCAGAGTTCCAATGATCGATAAAGATTTAGTTCTGTTTAGTTATGGACACCTTAACAGTTTGAGTTGCAATTAACACAGGACTTTAGATGAAATATTTGTAATAAGAACTCTTTAAAACTAACTAACATTAAGCTATTTTTAGATATTTATAAATTACATCCGTAGAAAAGTGGCAATATGATGCTGGTTCATTTTATAACTGCGTGATGTTGCCAGAATTCAGCCGCGGCTGTATATTTTTTCTCGTCAATAGGTACACCCGATCCGCCTTCTTTTACACCAAGAGCATTACGCATCTGCGTAATAGGTGGTATCGGGGGCTCAATGGGCTCTAGCGTTCCTATAATACCAACAATCCCCCAATCGCAATCTGGGACGATTTGCTCTTTAGAGAATGCACTAGCTTCCTTAAGAAGTTGGTTGTGGCTGTATAATATTACGTCAATATACTTAGCTTTTGGTATTTCTAAGCCCTCAAACCAGCGTTCTAAAACTGGTAGTTCACCATCGCGTCTACTACGATATGCTGAATTCAGCAAATGACGATTTTGCTCCGTAATTTTTGCAAATGCGCATCCGGCATGAAATGAATTCCTTAAAAAAATATGTTTGCAAAAAGACGCATAGCCAGCTTTTAGCTCAGCTCCACTGTTAAGCAATAAATTACACTGAGCAACTAAATCCTCGGGTGTTATTCCCTTTACTTTAGCTTTACCTTGATAAGCACTCCAATTACGTAATGCGAATTCAGTTATATCTATTCGCTGTTTAAGTGTCATAAATTCTATCCATAATAGTTACGAAATCTTATCAAGAAGATACAGCTTCCGAAGAAATATATAGCTAACCATTCGCTCGTTTTATTTAAGCCTTAGCGTATAAAAAATTGAGGCACGCAAAAATAAATGTGATGTTATAATATATACATACCTACAATGCACCAAAGTGTAACTATTTATAAAGCGTCAAATCAGTATGTTTAATCAGGAATAGATATCTTCAAGCTTCATTTGGGCTGTACTAATACATGTATAAATGCTCCACTTTGACGTAACTCATAGAAAAAATGTATGTTCAAACCTTTAATATTAACAAGCTACAATTTTATAAATTACACTCGTGCAATCCTAAGATCTCTGCAAAAGCGTAGTAAGATATATTAACATCTACGGAGAGTCCTAAAACATGCTGAACATTAAAAATGTAACCAAAAAGTTTGATGGGACCATTGCGGTTGATGATATAACATTTAGCATAAAATCCCCTCAGATTGTTGGAATCATAGGTCGATCTGGTGCTGGAAAATCAACTCTCCTGCGTATTATTAATCGTCTCACAGACGCAACCTTAGGTGAAGTCTTAGATGATGGTGAAAATGTCTTGGAATATAAAGGTAGGAAAAAGCTTGAATGGCAACGTTGCTGTGCTATGATATTTCAACAGTTCAATTTAATTCCAAGACTTGACGTGATTACAAATGTTATACTTGGGCGTTTAAACCAACAGTCTATTCTAAGATCTTCTCTTAAATTTTTTTCCTCAGAGGAACGTGCAACGGCACTTATACTGCTTGACCGTTTTGGTGTTGCTCAAACAGCATTACAACGAGCCGAAACCTTATCTGGCGGTCAGCAGCAGCGAGTTGCTTTATGTCGGGCAATGATGCAATCTCCTAAATTCATTCTTGCCGACGAACCAATTGCTTCTCTTGACCCATTAAACGCTCGCTTAGTGATGGATGCGTTACACGACATCAACCGCAAAGAGGGGATTACTATTTTGTGTAATTTGCATACACTCGATACTGCACGTAAATACTGCGATCGAGTGATTGGTATACGCGCGGGAGCAATAGTTTTCGATGGCATGCCGAATGAACTTAGTGACAAAATGGCACGTGAGATTTATGGAGCTGAGACTGATGCCACGTTCGAAGCAACAATTACTTCGACGTCTTTAAGAGGGGCATAAACTTTTATTGTAACGTAATACAATCAATTTGTTGCTGTCCTCAATAATAACCTAAAACCATATAGTATCATCTGATTCACAGGGAGATGGAATATGTTGGGTACTGCTTTACACATCGCGATTACAGCAATTACCTATGCAATTGTACCTATTGCAATCGCTGGCAGCAACGACACTATGATTCCTTTGTATACGGGTCCAAAGATGGATTTCTCGAAAGTCCAAAGCGAGTTTCGTGTGGGTTTTCTTGGGGATGAGGCTGCTCAAGATATTGTTACTCGTACTAACTGCTTGAAAGCTTACATAAAAGCAGCTTACCAGGTTCCAGTCAAAATATTTACATTCAAAGATTATGCTGGTACGATGGAGACTATGTTGGGTGGAAATCTTGACTACGCATGGTTTGGGTCTTCTGGATATGCTGGTATGTATATTGAGGACCCTAAGGCAGTTGTTCCTATTCTAACGAGAATGCATCCGAGCGGCGTAGCCGGCTATTACTCGGTTATGATTGCCCGAAAAGACAGCGGCATAAGAACACTCGCGGATGCCAGAGGTAAAAAACTTGGCTTTGCTGATCCAAACTCAACGTCAGGCTATCTGATACCATCTATTGAATTGGCTGAATTCGACGAAGTAAAAAAGGCTGGCGGTGTTGATAAATATTTCGCCTCTACTACTTTCCAGGGTGGACATGAAAACAATATACTTGCTGTTTTAAACGGAGACATCGATTTAGCTGTAACTTGGGTTTCAGGCGTTGGTGAATGGAGCGAAGGTTATTCCGCAGGAAACCTAAAAAAAATTGTTGATAAAGGTATCTTGAACATGGATGACATAGTACAGATTTGGTCATCAAAATTGATACCCAATGGTCCAATAGTTATGCCAACTAGACTACCAGAAAAAGCGCGTGATATTATGGTTGGTATGAAAAAATGGATCCACAAGAATGATAAAACGTGCTCTGAAAACATTGCTAATGGTCAAGTTAAGGATTGGATAAAAGTTGATCACTCTTTTTATGAATCAGTAGTTAGAGCACGGAAAGCTAAAATTGGTGCTAGAAACAAACATTAAATCTGTCTTAACACTTTTAACGTAAACAGCATTTAACTCATTGTAAACCAATCTTCTCATTTAGATTAATCTTCCGAATTCCTTTGGGATCCAATAATATGCCCGCGCAAAAAACACCTCTCGCGCTGCCCTATCATTTACTTGTCTTTGAGGAGCGTCTCCGTCAAATTGAGCGGCTACGCAGCATTTACACGCTTCTTACTATATTTAGCACACTATTTATAGTATGGTTTGGCATGAATGTTGCTTCTGAATCTAACGCTAGTTCGCTCAGCCGGGGCATCAGCAAACTTTTTGACTATCCGTTTGACATGACTGAGGATGCCTGGAATTATGGTTGGGGTTGGTGGTCTATAGTTTTTAAATATTTACCAGAATTAATATCTACATTTAACATAGCCTTATTTTCAACTTGTCTGGGCTCTTTGCTTGCCATCATTTTAAGCTGTCTCGCTAGCGCTAACTTAATTAATAGTACTTTCGTAATTCAAGTTATACGCCGCACAATGGACTTCTTTCGCTCGTTTCCAGAAATTGTGTTCGCAATGATCTTCCTTTATTTGATAGGCAAAAATGAACTTCCGGCCATTTTAGCAATAACGATACATACAACGGGTGCGCTGGGTAAGCTTTTTTCTGAAGTGATCGAAAATATTGATGTTAAACCTTTGGATGGTCTGCGATCAACAGGTGGCAGCTGGGTAAAGCGAGTTAGGTTTGCGGTCTTGCCTCAGGTTCTACCTTCATTTTTTTCCTATGCACTCTTGCGACTAGAGATAAATGTTCGTGCTTCAACCATTTTAGGATTTGTTGGCGCAGGTGGTATCGGTGAAGCATTATACACTGTCATTCAATGGCGTCACGGTGCTGAGGTTACAGCCATCATGGCTCTTCTTGTCACAACCATCATATTTCTTGATTACTGCTCTACTTATTTGAGAATTTACCTCGTCGAAAGTCATAGATGATACATAAACTTAATGATTACCCCGAGCTAAAAGCTAAATTTAATGAGATTAATGTTTCTCACCGAAGGTATTTTTTCGGGACAATAGGAGTTTTTGTACTTCTTCTTCTATATTTTACATCTTCATTCATACAATTTGATATTAACAGCATTGTGCAAAAATGGAATCCGTATCGTGCATCAAAATTTATACTAGATACTTATGCACATAAGGATCATATCACTTTTCGCTGGAGCAAGCCCGAAGAATTTCGTATCGCATTTGAAGGTGGATATCGAGAAATTTACAAGATTCCCCCAAAATGGTTTTCTAAAAACAGTATGACTGGTGCCGGTACTGTTAACTTTAGCAATGGCGGTAAAATGACGATCTTCAGAGATCGCGTTGAGATGACAAATTGGCCTAATACAAATGAGCCATTTGTATTTAAAATTGGTAAATTCCTAGAGGTAGACGAATATGGCAAAGAGAAGTCAGTTAACAAACCTTATGTATTTGGATACGAAAACCGGCGTAATGATTTGCCACCTTGGATCCGCTGGACTGAGAACAATATAGAAGTTCGTCCATCACTTTTCGAACGCCTACAGGTTAGCCCAAGTCGGGCCGAAATACATCGTTATGAAATAGGTTGGAAATATTTCTTGTTTGATTTTGATAGTCAACTTGCTAACAAGAGTCTAGCTGAGACTGTCGCTATTGCACTTTCAGCTGAACGTATAGATCCTAATAAATCAAACCTCTCTTTAATTTGGACTGAGTTTCTTGATAATGAAATTTGGGGACATAAGAGATTGTTTTTAGCCATGCGTGATACAATTATCATGGCGCTTATTGGTACCTTGCTTGCCTCTTTCATTGGTCTTCCTCTAGCTTTCATCGCAGCAAAGAACATTACACCATTCGCAATGGTTAGACACATGCTACGCCGATTGTTTGACATTCTACGAGGTGTAGATGTTCTTATTTGGAGTATTATTTTCTTACGTGCTTTTGGGCCCGGATTATTCACTGGTATTTTTGCAATTATGTTCACAGACATAGGTACTTTTGGTAAACTTATGTCTGAGGCTATTGAAAATGCAGACGGCAAGCAACAAGAAGGAATAAAATCTACTGGTGCTACACGTTTTCAACAACACCGTTTTGGCATCATCCCACAAATACTCCCTATCTTCATTTCCCAGTCTTTATATTATCTGGAAGCTAATACTCGCAGTGCAACAATAATTGGCGCTATGGGCGCTGGCGGAGTTGGCTTAGAATTCCTGGGTGCATTACAAACAGGTAATGATTTTGAAAACGTAGCTTACATCGCATTAATGGTACTTGTTACTGTCATTATAATTGATACGTTATCATCATGGCTTCGTCGCCGCTTAATTGGTGTTTAGAGCTAGAAATTTTTGAAGCGTTTTAGACAATTAAAATAATTTGCAGTCTCGAATAAATCCTTGAAGTAGTGAACCTTTATTTGTGGTTACCACACAAAATTTAAATTCTGTAAATTCTATCAAAAACCTAGTTAATGCTTCATTATTATCCTTTTCTTATTTGTAAGAGGATTTTAAAAAAGGCACATTTGTCGCAAAAGAGGTATATGTTATTGTAATCTAAAAACCGTACAGTTTTTTTTAAATAAGTTGCAAAAATATTAATATAGATTAATTAAATTAAAATTTTGATCTAATCTTAATATCATACTCATTGAGCGGAATACAAACTCTTCTACTATTATTTAGCATTAGTATACCTATATTTCTACTAAGCAATAGATCTTTTATTAACAATAAAAAGAATATTCAATTACATCAAAGAAATTAAAAGTTGGCTACCACATAATAGTCATTTGTTGCAGAAAGCTAGATTTGTACCTTACATAATCTAAAATGCACCAAGCTAAATTATAAAACTAATTTTTAAACTTTTTAGATTATTTTGATTTTTGAGCGTCCTCAGCCATCATAGTCGTAAGCATACCTTCACGTAAGCCTCGATCAGCTACACGTAGCCGCTTTGTTGGCCATGTCCTTAAAACAGCTTCAAGAATAGCACAGCCAGCAATTACTAAATCAGCACGCTCTGGACCTACGCATGGATTTGCTATACGCTGATCGTATGTTTGGTTTAACAGTTGTCGTATCACAGAGCGAATATCTAGGCTAGCAAGCCAACAACCATCCACACGATTACGGTCATAGCGTTGCAATTTCAACTGAATACCTGCTAACGTAGTTATAGTCCCGGAAGTTCCAAGAAAATGAGTATTACCGTTAGCTATACAGTGGCGCAATTTATACTTAGCTTCAAAAGGTTCCATAAGCTCTTGCACGTACTGAACCATCTGCTGAAAAACTACATGGTCTACGTTATTAGTATCAAAACGTTCTGCTAATGTCACAACACCTGTTGGTAGTGATGTCCAAGCTGTAATACAACGTTTCGCTTCAAGGCAATCAGATAAAGAACGTTGCCAATTTTTACATCGTTTTGACAGATCCATCCACACAATTTCTGAAGAACCTCCACCAATATCAAATAGAAGAGCGTAATCGCATTCTTCATCAATTAAAGTTGCGCAGCCGGACACAGCTAGTTGAGCTTCTAAACGCCGACTTAGAATTTCTATTTGCATACCTAGTCTCTGCTTGACTTGTTCAATAAAATACTCACCATTATTTGCAATACGACAAGCTTCAGTGGCAACTTGGCGCGAGCGAACAATATTATAACGCTTCATCTTTGCAGCACAGACTTTTAAAACCTCTAAAGTTCGCATCATAGCCGATTCTGATAGAGAACCAGAAAGAGACATACCTTCACCAAGTCTTATAATACTAGAGAAAGCATCAACAACGTGAAAACTTCTTTGTGTTGGCTGCGCTATTAAAAGACGACAACTATTAGTACCAAGATCAAGAGCCGCATAAGTCGGTATGGAGTGGCT
>JABSQE010000165.1 GCA_013214245.1 Hyphomicrobiaceae bacterium | reverse complement strand
TTGGACCAATCATCCTGTTTTGGTTTTTAGCGTTTTTAATGTGGCGAACAGAAGAACTCCATTTGAGATCGACGGCTATGGCTGAAGTCGCGATGCGTCTTGCAGAGCCTGATCAAACTGCTGAGCAGTCCGTTGCCTCACTCGGACAAGCTGTAAGGCGACAGGTGTCGTTTATGAACGACGCAGTCACCAGAGCTTTGGGGCGTGCTGGAGAATTAGAAACACTAGTACATAATGAAGTCAATTTGTTAGAGAAATCTTACGAGGATAATGAACGTAAGATCCGAAACCTTATACAAGATCTTTCAGGGGAACGTTACGCTCTGCAAAGTACTGGTGATGGCTTTAGGAATACTCTTATTCAATTTGGTGTAGAGGTGCCTCTATTAGTTGAGCGCATGAGCCAACAACAATTAGAACTTAAAGATGTTATTGAGCAAGCAGAGACTAATCTCACACAACTTGAAAATGCGGTTGGCGGACGTACTGGAAAGCTTCAAACAACTTTATTGGAGAGCACTGAAAAACTAAAATCTGTGTTACTAGACTACACCACAACACTTGATAATTCGATACAGGAAATAAGTTCTAAGCTTGGTTTATCTGTTAGTCAGATTGGATCTCAATTTGAGAGTAAAATAGAACAGTTTGAGGATCGTTTAGGTAACGCCGCGCACCAGATTGACGGAGCGCTTACAAACCGTACGAAAACAATTCAGGTATTACTAAAAGAATACGCAAGTACTATAGATACAACTTTTGCTGAAAGGACAGAAGCTCTTGATTCACGACTAGTTGAGCGCACTAATCTCTTAGATGAAGCTTTCGGTGAGAAATTACGACTGTTTGATGAGGCTCTTGGTGAAAGCACAAATGCGTTAACGGCTGCCGTAGATCAACACGCTGCTCAAATCGATGAAGCGATAGTCCGTAGAATCGATACAGTTCGTACATCTAGTGAAAATATATCTCGCCAATCAATTAAAACTATCGAGGGACTTTCTGATCAAGCTGATATGTTACGCAAAGTCTCAGAAAATGTTTTAGATAAACTAAACAGCGCGTGTAGTCGTTTTGAAAGTCAAGGTAATTCCATCATGCGTTCGGCAGATGCTCTCAAAACTGTAAACTACCTCATGGATCAAACTTTGACTGATCGCTCCATCGAAATGAATGAAATATTAGAGCGCATGTCTCAACGGACAGAGGAACTTGGCGGAATTTTCTCTGACTACAGCGAAAAACTTGAGGGTTCAATGTCACATGCGCACGAGAAAGCTAAATCTATAACACAAGACTTGACAAGAGAGACCGAGGCTCAAGCTCAAAATACAGTTAATAATTTACAACGCCTTAAATTAGAGGCCATGCGCGAAGCTGACCAGACGCTTGGAAACCTGCGGCATGAATTTTCAGCTGTTTCTAAGGAAGTTAAAGATTGTCTAGGGAAATTATCGAGCCAATTCTCACAGGGATCAGCAGAAGTTCGTCAGCAGACTGCTGAAACTACACAAGAGCTCACACATGAGCAAAATTACCTCAAACAAAAATTTGATGAACTACCAGAAGTGAGTACAGAAAAAGCTGCTGCAATGCGAAATGCGCTACAAAAACAGTTGAGGGCAATTGATCAACTAAGTGATCTTGCACAACGTACAAATTTTCGCTCCCTAATTACACCTGCAAACTACGATCAATCACCACAAAAAGCTGTTCCGTCGCAATCTAGATTAGCTTCATGCAGTAAAGACATCCCTCTAACTACACTAACTAATACACTTGCACGGGAAATAAATGAGAGAAACCAAGCAAGATCGGATTCACCGGGACAGTCTGCCATCTCGTCTAACAGCCAAGATGACAATCTGATTACCAACACTAGTATTTCAAACAAGTATCGAAATCAAAAAAGTATTTTAACAAGAAGTGACTCTGTTAGTTCACCGAAACACTCCATTAAAGGAAACAGCCATCATATAAACTCTAGGAATAGCCATAGTGAGAAATGGAGTCTAACTGACTTACTTTCTCGTGTTCCAGAGGATGAAAGTAGTTCTAGTTTATCAAAAACATCAAAACAAACAGATCTTGCTGATGATAAACTAGATAAAGTAGCTAATGATTTTGACGTTAACTCCTTGGCTAATGCTTTAGAACCAGATATGGCATCAGCGATATGGTCACGGTTCAAAAAAGGACAAAGGGGTTTTATGGTTCGAAGTATTTACATCCCTGAAACTCGTCATTTATTTGATGACATTGTATATCGTTACCAAAGTAATTCAGACTTTCGTTTAAATGTAGATGGATTTGTACAAAGATTCGAGCGAACTTTGCGCCAAAGTGACCTTAGTGATACCAGCGGTACCTTAACCATGTCACATGTGATGTCTAAGGCAGGGCGAGTTTACTTATTATTAGCTCACGCATCTCAACGTCTTATGTAGAGAAATAATAATGCTATAAATTTATATTATAAAATTAGTGTCTTGTTTTGAAATCTTTATTCAAATTGAAATTAATGCTTTGATAGTAGTGCTAACATTGTGCTTGGCTTGATAATAACCGAATTCGACTTTACAGCATGCCTTAATCAAGAATTATTGAAAAATAAAATAGCATTCAAATTACACTAAGAGCTGCAGTAATAAACAGCCCATGCATTATATGCTTTCATCCAATGTATGGATGCGGAGGATCTACAAGTGATAGAATTAATACTCTATTTATCGGTTACATTCAAACAAACCGTTTTATTATAATTTTATATGAAAAGTCTGTACACTCATTAAGCATTTTTAAAACTTTACACCACAATACGATCTTACAGAGTTTTCTTGCTTCCTATTCTATGCTATTGCTGTGCATGATTTGTTTATTGTATATATAAACTGCAAATTACTAACTCTTTTCCTAACATCGATGACTACCCGTCACCTAGGGAATAGCAGTATTGAATCAAAATGTTATTAAAATTCAATTCATTCCTTATCTCTGATGCTCTTAATACGTACTGACAGTGTAAAATCAAATAAAACTAAATCCGATCACAAGCGTAGAGACAATGACAGATAGTAATAAAACACGTGTCGTTCAGATAGGCCGAAGCTATAAAGATGAAACACCTAAAGTGGTCAATCCTGTGATCATGAGAGGCTCAACAGTTCTCTACGGAACAGTCGAAAAGATGAATTTTATATGTGACCGTGGTGAAGCTGGTGAAAATGTTCTACGATATGGATCTTTTGGTACACAAAACGCTTTTACACTCCAAGACGTTATGAGTGAGATTGAAGGCGGTGAAAGCACCATGCTCTTTCCTACGGGACTGGCTGCAATTGCCCACGTTTTAATCTCAACTTTAAAGGTTGGTGATCATGTACTCATGTCTGAAGATGTTTACCATCCAGCTAGAATATTAGCAACTAAGTTTCTAGCTCAACGCGGTATTGAATGTGAGTTTTATGCTTGTAGTCATAAGGACATTGCAAAGCGGTTAAAACCTAATACACAAATGGTTTATCTCGATAATCCAGGTTCCATAACATATCGCATACAAGATTTGCCTGCTATTGCAAGCCTGCTTAGAAAACGTAAGACCTTGCTTGCTGTGGATAATACTTGGGGTGCTGCTGGTCTTTATTGTCCACTAAAACTGGGTGCTGACATTTCAATTGTTGCTATCACAAAATACATCGCAGGTCATTCAGATCTAATGATGGGTTCTGTAACTGTAAATACAAAAGCTCGTTATAATCTAGAACGTGATGCACGAATTTTAGGACAAATTGCTTCGCCTGATGACTGCTACATGGCTTTGCGTGGTTTACGTACAGTAGAAGCGCGACTTACCATGCACAGGCAGCACGCACACCAGGTCATTACAGCTATTCAAGATGAGCCTGATATTGATCAAATTTTGTATCCTGGACTTACAACAGATACCGGATACGTTTTGTTTAAGCGTGACTTTAATGGTTCTAATGGATTAATTACATTAGTTTTTAAACCAGAACTAACTGAAATACACATTAAAAAATTTGCTAATGCGCTTCGAATCTTTGGTCTTGGTGCCTCATGGGGTGGTTATGAGAGCTTAATTATGATTTATGATAAAGTCGGTGGTTGGAATGGTGGACATGTTGCGCGTCTGCACATCGGACTTGAAGCACCTGAAGATCTCATTGCAGACATAAAGCAGGCCTTGAAATCAATGAAATCGTAGTTTCCAAGTGCCAGACACATATATTGAGTACACAGATCACACACCACTGTAATGAACGGCATAGTAAATAAAGACAAAATTTATACAAACTACTAACTCTGCAAGTGGTGTAAATGTGTTCTACTAGATTTTAATTAAAGTGTGTTAATTAGACTGAAACTTTCCTGCGAACTAGTAGGCCGAAAAAAGAGCAATACAACCCAATTAAGGCTCAAGAAATTAAATATCTTGTATAAGACAACCCGTTGTGTAATGAGAAAACTCTCGTTTTCGCAACTTTTATGTAGTAAGATTTATGAAATTGTCAGGAATAAACAGTTTATCAATTCTAGACAGGGACACCTGTGAGAGAATTATTAATATAAAACTAGCATCTAAATGTGGTGGGCACGCTAGGGATCGAACCTAGGACCGTCCGATTAAAAGTCGGATGCTCTACCTCTGAGCTACGTGCCCTTTACCCTTTAAATTTGATACTATTACAGATACTAATTACAGGTCAAGCCTTAATAAATAATTCTTAAAAATATACAAAATTTTTAAACTTGTAGTATCTTTATGTTAATCATTAACCACTTTACTGAACCTATACTTATTTTCTTTCGCGAAATGAGCAAATCTTCCCTCAGCTATCGCCAATCGGATTTCAGCCATTAGTTCCTGATAAAAGCATATATTTGACCATGATGTTAGCATTGCTCCTAGGTGTTCACCTGATTTGTGTAAATGATGCAGATAGGCACGAGAATAATTTTGTATAGCTGAGCAAGTGCTACAAGGATCGAGTGGTCGAGAATCTTCAGCATAGCGCGCATTACGTAAATTAATTTTCCCTGCCCAGGTGAAAGCTTGACCATGACGGCCAGAACGAGTTGGCATAACACAATCGAACATGTCTATGCCGCGAGCTACTGCTTCTATCAAGTCTCCTGGTGTACCAACACCCATTAAATATCTAGGTTTATTGATAGGTAAAAAAGGTACTGTCACTTCAAGAACTTCTAGCATCGCCTCTTGACCCTCACCGACGGCGAGACCACCTAAAGCATAGCCAGACAAATTCATTGCAACAAGTGCTTCTGCGGAACGTTGCCGTAATGTTGGCTCTAGACCACCTTGAACTATACCAAAGAGCATCTTTCCTATATTAGCACTACTTTTGTTTTGTTGTTGTTCTAAGGCTACCCTGGATCGCTCAGCCCAACGCAATGATAACTCCATCGCTCGTTCACTAGCAGTGAAACTAGCCGGCAACGCGATACATTCGTCAAGTTGCATCTGAATATCCGCTCCGAGTAGGCACTGGATTTCTATAGAGCGTTCCGGTGTCATTAAATGACGAGAACCATCTATATGACTTTGAAATATTACCCCTTTCTCAGTGATCTTGCGCAACTTAGATAATGACATTACTTGAAAACCACCGCTATCAGTTAAAATTGGACCACTCCAATTCATGAATTGGTGTAAACCACCAAGCCGTGCAACACGCTCCGCACCAGGTCGCAACATCAGGTGGTATGTATTGCTTAAAATGATCTCCGCCCCAGCAGCCTTAACTTGATCAAGATATACAGCCTTCACGGTGCCTGCAGTACCTACTGGCATAAAGGTAGGAGTGTTTATTACTCCACGAGACGTTGAGATAGTACCGATGCGAGCTGCACCTTCAACCTTCATCAGTTGAAACGAAAAAGGTTCAGAAGTCATGATTAATTGGCCAAAGCAAACTTGAATCCCCGTAAGAGTAAAAACGATAGCCTTTTGTTATTGCATGGGCATAGACTAGCCGTATACGTTCTAATCCAACAAAAGCTGAAACCAACATAAAAAGAGTGGATTTGGGTAAATGAAAGTTAGTAATGAGACCGTCGACAGCACGAAAGCAATAGCCTGGAGCAATGAAAATATCAGTTTCCCCACTAAAAGGTTGGATCTCACCGCTTTCTGAAACCGCTGTCTCCAACAAGCGTGCCACAGTTGTTCCCACAGCTATAATTCGCCCACCACATGCGCGCACCTTGTTCAGTTTTAGCGCAACCTCTGAAGAAATTTCACCTAACTCTGAGTGCATTTCATGCTTTTGTATATTCTTAGCTCTTACAGGAAGAAATGTGCCAGCACCAACATGTAGAGTGATGTAAGCTGCAGAAACACCTTTCAAAGATAAATCCTTAAAGGTATTTTCTGTAAAATGAAGCCCTGCCGTAGGAGCGGCCACTGCCCCATTACGTCTTGCGTAAATAGTCTGGTACATAGCCAAATCCTTCTCCTCTATCGCCCGCTTTGAAGCAATATAAGGCGGTATAGGCATGCTACCAAATTTATTAATTGCAGCGTCTAAATCTTCGCCAGCTAGGTTAAACTGCAGCTCCACTTCACAAGTGCTAGTCTTTCTTGTTACTTTCGCATTGAGCTGCTTAAAAAAACAACCAGTGAAATTGGGCTTAAAATTTAATGTATCTCCTACTTGGAGCTTACGTGCTGGCTTCACGAGTGCTGACCAGCAAGATTTACCTAAACGTCTGTGCAAATTGACTGAAATACGAGCTGCAATACCGTTTCGAATACGTACTCCATTTAACAAGGCTGATATAACGCGTGTATCATTGAACACAAGTATGTCTCCAGGATTTAACTCACTGGCTAAGTTCTGGAAGTACATATCTCGGATTTCATCAAGTTCAAGAACTAACAATCGCGCCAGATCACGGGGTACCTTTGGCCATAAAGCTACTAGATTTTCAGGAAGGTCGAAATCAAATAAATCTGTGTGCATTGAACTTAAAGTGTAGTGGATCTAGCGTTGCATGCGAGTGAATGTTTTTTAGTGTATGTAAATCAGTTAAATGTCCGTTGCTACTCGCATTGTTATAATCCTATCAGGATCAGATACAGGTTCGCCACGTTTAATTTTATCGACATTAGCCATACCTGCCAACGTTTTACCCCATACAGTGTATTGCTTGTCTAGAAAAGTTGCATCATCAAGGCAAATAAAAAATTGACTATTAGCACTATTAGGACTGGAAGAGCGGGCCATTGAACACACACCTCGGACGTGTGGACAATCATTGAATTCTGCGGTTAAATTTGGATATTTAGAACCACCTGTGCCTGTACCATGTGGACAACCAGTCTGGGCCATAAATCCATCAATCACCCTATGAAACGAAATGCCGTCATAAAATTTCTCTCGTGTGAGAGTTTTAAGCCGCTCAACATGCATAGGTGCTATTTCAGGAGTCATCTCTATAAGGATTATTCCTTGAGTGGTATTCAAAACAAGTGTGTTATCTGGATCTCTAATACCCTCCATTTCTTTAATTTCCACAACCAAGTATTTGTGTACATTCTAGTCTTAACAGAAAAATCATTTTAAACTCCGGAGATTTTGTTAAAAAGGCGTAACTATTTTTATTATTATAGTGTCTAACGAGAGCTAACAGCACCAATCTCAATGTAAGCCTTACGGATACGATCTGGAACACTAGGAGGTTCCCCCGGAGATACTTTGTCAACATAACGCATACCACTTACAACTTGCCCCCATACAGTATATTGCCCAGTAAGCCCACGGCAACCTGTGTCGTTAAAGCATATAAAAAATTGACTATTTGCAGAATCTAGATCTGTGGACCTAGCTGCGCCTACGGTACCGCGTCTGTAAATATATTGTGAGAATTCTGATCTCAAGTCAGGATATTTTGATCCACCAGAACCAGTTCCAGTTGGGTCGCCGGTCTGTGCCATAAATCCCGGAATAACACGATGAAAAATTAACCCGTTATAAAAACCTTCAGAAGCCAACCTTTTAACGCGCTCTACATGCAGTGGTGCAAGATCAGGCATGAGTTTAATTCTTACATCCCCGCCCTTGAGCCTTAAAATTAAGCTAGTTGTATTAGAAGAAACTGCAGGTTTACCAGAACTCAAATAATCAGGAGCCTGCATGAATTGGTTATCAGCTGACAAATAATTTCCCTTGGTGCATGCCGTAATCATAAATAACATTACACATAGTGGAAAAAAAATACGCAACACAGCAACCTCCCAAAATGGGTTATAACTATCAACGACCAATAAATGCTCGATGAATACGATTTATTCACAACAAATAATAAAATTCAATAAATACAACATTTATCTACAAAACTTTATTTTTCAACTTCATTGCAACATTAGCAGATACAAAACACGATACATCACCACCCATATTCGCTATTTGTCGCACTAAGTTACTGGCAATGTATCGATATTCTGGTGAAGATGCAAGAAATACAGTTTCAATATAAGGTGCCATGTTAGCATTCATGCCTACCATTCGCATTTCATAGTCAAAATCTGTACTATCCCTGAGACCACGAAATATAAGACTGGCATTGTGCTCATGCGCAGCTGCAATAACCAAACTGTTGAAAGATACCGTACAGAAATTGGCACCATACTTAACAGCTAGATCCTTACAGTCGTTCTCAATCATTTCAATGCGCTCGGCCGTTGTAAACATCGGTGTTTTATTACAATTTATGCCAACACCGATCACTAGTTGATCTACTATATTAAAAGCGCGTTTTATAACGTCAATATGACCCAACGTTATTGGATCAAAGGATCCAGCATAAAATCCGATTAGCGCCATTATAATTCTCTTATGAACAGCCAAAACGATAAAGACGATTCAAAGGCTAATTATCTTTTTGGCAGAATTTTTTGCTATCTTCACATTTTAGAATCTATGTCGCTTTTGGACGTATCAATACCAAAACCGCCTTCATTACTACCATTAGGGCATGTCACTATTTCGGTACTGTCTGGT
>JABSQE010000164.1 GCA_013214245.1 Hyphomicrobiaceae bacterium | reverse complement strand
GCTATCTCATACGGTTCTGACATGCGACCTAGACCAGATTCATTGCTTTCAGCCATCTCACCGACATTAGGTCCAAGAAACTGCACGCCGTCAGATTTTAGTTGTACTACATTTCGTTGCGTAGCTGGATGTACCCACATCTGAGGGTTCATTGCCGGCACCGCAAGAACAGGCTTGTTAGTTGCCATAAGTATAGCTGTTGCTAGATCATCAGCATGACCTCCTACCATTTTAGCAAGCAAATCTGCCGTGGCAGGGGCAATTACTATTAAAGAGGCTTCGCGTGAAATGCGTATGTGGTCTATTTGATGTTCTTCATCAGCATCAAATAATTCTGTAAAAACGAGATCGTTACTTAATACTGCTACTGACAAAGGTGTCACAAAGTTATGTGCAGCTTTAGTCAAAACTACACGAACACATATATCCCGCTTACGTAGACGCCTAATTAAATCAAGGCACTTGTAAGCGGCAATGCCACCGCCAATAATTAAAACGATACGTTGTTTTTGCATGGCTCTCACCAAGACATCTTATAACGGTTGCCTATGAGGCGTTTACAGATGCATAACGCAGCGTCCATAAGGTGTTGCGAATACAATTTAAGTTTACACTATATAGTGTAAACGCATATGTTATATTTTTTCTACGACAGGTATAATAGGATAATTCTAAGCACATAATCTAAGATTTTATCACTAGTCAAGGGCAGTTACTGTTAAACATTGGCACAGCTAGAGAGTTACACATTAAAGTATAGTTAAGAAAAGTGTTTTTATGCAAGAACGAACATTTTACCCTAATAAAAAGTAGCGAGAATATTTTTTGTAAAGATTGTAATTAACACACCTAAAATATTAAAGCCTGAATTCCGGCAACCTAAAACTTTAATCCCATCAACTATAAGACACTTTTAACACATTACTACACTAGAAGAGTACAATTGTTCGATATAAGAAAGGTGAGCACTTATTGGTAAGTCTTGCATAATAATAATTTTATCGAGCTGTGCTCGGATTTAGATTATTCAGAATACGTTATTGCAGTATCATCAGCCGCAACTAGTCAATATTCTGAAATGACTCTAAATACCTTATTAAGAAAAACAAATTTTACACACAATGTAAATAAAATCAACCATTAGCTAATCCAGATAATAAAACCTAGCAAAAGAAAATCTTACATTATCAAAGATGAGTAATTCACTATGCTAGGTCATAAATTCTATAGTTATAGCCGTAGAAATTGTCATAACGCAAAGTTAAAACCTGTTGCAGAGATCCTTTGTGGAATTATCCACGAATGAGCCAAACAATTGACACTCCAGCGGTCATTGTTAACGCTCCTGTCAGCCTAAGCTGCGTTTCAGGGGATCGAGCTAAAGTCCTGACAATTCTTAGAGCTAAATCTGGGAATGCAGCCCAAAGCAGTCCTTCGATAACTAAGGCAAGCCCAAGACCAACAATAAGGTCGTTCATTTCTTACTAGCCGGTTTAGCCCCTCCTAGCGGATCACCGAAATACTTGAAAAAATCTGAGTTGGGTGAAATTACAAGTCGTGTTTCACCAGCCTGCAAACCTGCCTCGTAAGCCTGCATCGAGCGATAAAAAGAGAAGAAATTCGGATCCTTACCAAACGCACCGGCAAAAATGCGATTTCGTTCAGCATCACCATCACCACGTATACTATCTGCTTTCTCGGTAGCTTGCGCCAGGATAATTGTACTTTCTCGATCTGCTCTTGCTCGTATGCGATTAGCTTCAGCTTCGCCTTTCGCACGAAACTCTGCTGCTTCACGCTCGCGTTCTGTTTGCATACGGCGATATATCGCTTCGCTATTCTCCTTAGGCAAGTCCGCACGTTTAATGCGAACATCCACTATCTCTATTCCAAGGTCTTCGGCATCTTGATTAACCTGGTCAGTTATTAACTTCATCAATTCTTCACGTCTGTCACGAACTACATCCTGAAAAGTAGAGGCTCCTAAAGCACGTCTTACTGATGAATCAAGAAATGCGCTCAATCTTCTGCGAGCTTCTAATTCAGATCTTACAGTTTTATAGAATTCAAGAGGATCAGTTATGCGAAATCTTGCATATGCGTCGACTACTAGTCGTTTTTGATCTGACGCTATTACCTCTTGAGGCAAGGTATCTAGATCAAGAATACGTTTGTCAAAGTAATAAACAGTCTGTGCAATTGGAATTTTCCAGTGCAATCCTGGTTTGGTGATTACACCCTGCTCTATCGGCCGTCCAAATTCTAAAACAATAGCTTGTTGAGTTTGGCGAACCATAAACAGCGATAAATACGCTAAAGAAGACGTTAAAGTAAGAATAACCGCAAGAAATACCAGTATAACACGTATCATTTTACTGCCCCCTCTTTAGTTTTTCTTGTTAATTCATTTAAAGGCAAGTACGGAACTACGCCAGTTCCAGCCTCGCTATCAAGTATGATCTTGTCAGTTTTTTGTAAGACTCTCTCCATAGTCTCAAGGAATAAGCGTTTGCGTGTTATATCTGGATATTTTTTGTATTCATCGTAAATCTTTTCGAAACGTGCAGCCTGACCATTTGCCTCTGCAACTGTTTGCTCACGGTAAGCCTCAGCTCCTTGTAATATGCGTTCAGCTTCACCGTGAGCTTTTGGAACAACTTGGTTAGCATACGCTTTTGCTTCATTTTGAAGTCGTTCTTTATCAGCACGAGCAGCCTGTACGTCGCGGAAAGATCCTATAACTTTTGATGGAGGATCTACTTTCTGTAAACGCACTTTATCTATTTTTATGCCTGACTTGTATAGGTCGAGTGTTCTCTGCATTAAATCCATCACAGAAGTTTCTGTTTTTTCGCGCGCTTGGGTTAATATAGGCTGAATATCATTTTGCCCCACAACTTCACGCATGGAACTCTCCGCGACCTCTTTAACGGTAGTCTGCGGATTCTGAATATTAAATAAATAGTCTTCAGCATTTTTAATGTACCAAACGACAACAAAGTCAATGTCGACAATATTTTCATCACCAGTCAGCATAAGGCTTTCTTGTTCGACATCCCGAGTAGTACTACCAGACACACCACCAATGAGAGTGCGCATACCAATCTGCTCTTCACGCCGCTTGGTAACATCTGGTGTTAGCACCTCTTCAATTGGATATGGAAGGCGAAAATGCAGCCCTGGACCTTCCCAACGAACGTACTCGCCAAACCTAAGCACTATACCACGTTGATTAGGATTAACTTTAAAGGTAAATGCATAAAACCCGAAGATACCTATGCTAATGGCAGAAATAAGGAACCAAGCAAAGCCCGGAAGTCCACCAGGCCCCCCTCCAGGCATTGCGCGTCTAAGCCGGTCTTGACCGCGTTTTAATATCTCTTCAAGGTCTGGCTGTTGTTGGTTTCCGCTGCGCGG
>JABSQE010000163.1 GCA_013214245.1 Hyphomicrobiaceae bacterium | reverse complement strand
TGTGCTCTACCAAATGAGCTACAACGGCTCTTTTAACATAAATACTATTTTATTAGTGCAACACAACCACATAAATACCCATGGGTGACATTTGAAGAATAAAAATAAAAAATATACCATAATAATTAATCTGTAAAGGCACGTGTGTTTAACAACTATACAATTTCGTAATGGCTGAAGTTTGATAAAACTACAAAATAGTCACATGGTAATAAGAAAAGATAACACTGAATTTCTAACGCCTTTTACGTTAAAACGTTATGATGTACTTTTATACGAAACTAGGATAGTTCTCTCTAAACTATTATGAGTCAAGATTTTTTACTAAAGTTACTTTTTTCGTTTTTTGTTATTATACGCTTTTAACCTGTTATTCAGTTCATTTCTTTGTTAGTTGCCTGCCTTTAATAACATTACGGCGCGTTACATTACATTGACACGATATTTCATCCAATATCATAGCATTTTATATTGGCGTGTTTTAGCTCCTCAGCAGGTTATTCTGACGTTTCTACTACCTGTGAAGTTAAACCTAAAGTTTTTGAAACATTAGACGATTTGGTAGCTGTTGTTCTCGTAGTCCGCAACGTTTCGTTATTTTTAACTTTTGCGTTAACCTTAGCTTGAGGCTCAATATTCAAGTCACCTAATATTTCAATTTTATGAGATTTAACTCCTTGACTTCCGGAGACAATCATTTGGTATGGAATACACCATTTAAAGCCGTCCAACGTTCCGCTTACGGGGGAGACAGGTTGCCATGTGTCTGATATAATACCATCCGCAATCCAGACAGGGTCACGCGACGCTTTAGCCGCACGCGCAAGCCATTCTCGAACTCCGCCAGTATTACTTGTGTCTTCACCTTCGATCCGTGCCATTAACGCGCAAATCCTTTGTGTTAATTGTTCCTCGACTAAAGGAGCTAGTGTTGAGCGCGCAGTATCGAAGTCATGAGCTTCAATGGCTGCATTAGCGATTGCAATAGATCCCTCGATGTTTTCAGGTGTCATTAACGCAAGCTCTTTCACGCGCTTCAAGCGATCTTTTGGGCTGTCTCCAAGCCGAACATACGCGTAAGCAACAGCTAGTTCAGGATGTGGAAATCTTTTCCAGGTCTTTTGTATAATTCTTGTGGCTTTCGATGTTTTACCCTTAGCTGCAAGCATGCGGCCAGCAATCGCACTTGCAACAACTAAATCAGGTGCCAAGCTATGAGCTTCCATAGCAAAATTAAGGGCATGCTCAAGGTCTTCATTATCCTCACAAACTTGAGCTAGTCCAGCAAGTAGCACAGCGCGATATCTATTAGCCTTGTTTTTCTCGAAGTGACCATGTTTTTTTGCGATTGCGAGTGTTTTTAGAGCACCATTCCAGTCACTATTTTTACATTGGAAGTCAAACAGTGCGTTCACCGACCAGGATAAATTAGGGTTGAGCTTCACGGCACGTTCAGCAAGTTGCCGTACTACTTCTACCTCTCCCTCATATGCCGCCTCTAAAAAGAGGCCGCGGAGACCCAATGCCTCCGTATTCGGATCGGCTAGCATGGCTTCAAAAATGCGACGTGACTTCGCATGATCACCAGCCAACTGAGCTGCTTGCGCATGTAAAAGATGTGTTACGGGTTCATTAGAAAGTGATTTATGTGCTATAGTTGCACAGCGGATAGCAAGAGATCGATCGCCAGCACCTACTGCTATTAAGCCGGTTGAAAGAGCTTCAAACCCGCGTTTTTCACGTCGACGAGACAAAAAACTTCCTATCGCAGCTGGAGTCTGCCATACATAGCGTAGTAGCGTCCATAGCATAATTAATAAAATACCAAGTAGTGATAGTAATATCGCGACTTGGAATATATTAGTATCCCATATGTATCCCTGCCAGTGCACAACTACGCTACCGGGATTATCCGCAAGCCAAGATAAACAAGCTGCAATGCAGGTTATAGCTAGGAAATAGCTAACAAGACGGGGCATTAAATTAACCTCTATTGTTGGCTGTTGCGGAGAGAGAAGATATAAGTTGTTGTTCGATTTTTGCAATCGCTTGATCAACTACTAATTTTGCTTTGGCTTTTGAAATCCAAACTGAGATGTGTTTAAGCGATGTACTAGGAATTTTTTTTAACTCATCTAACGCAGAGGCTAAATCGTTAATAGAGAGTAGCTTTTCGACTCGAGAAACAATTGCCTCTATTGAATTATCGTCATCAGGTAAATCAGTTCGGCGCAGGTGAACCAGCGTTTGCGCTCCTTTTAAAAAGTGTGCTATTAAATTATTACGTTCAGGCTTCTCAGCTGAGCTTATCAATTTGTGGGCAAGTTTCGTAAATTCAAGCTGAAGTGCTTCCATCGTTGGTACTCCATAAGCTTTGAATTTTTCAAGAGGTGATAAATCTATAACATTTTCAACAATTCTATTTACCTCTTGCAATTCGGTGGAAAAATCACCTCCACGATTCATGGCTCGTTTCAGATTACCTAGTTGTAATGCCATCACGATACGCTTTAAGTTAGTTTTACGCTCGCTTTCACGAGTGGTAATTTGTGATATTTCGCTGTGTAATGCTGTTAACCGTTTTGACATCGGAGCTATCGCTCCCGATACATCACTTGGCCGGACAACGATAGTAAGCCGTTCATTAACGTTCGTCTTAAAATTGTCTAATTCGACACGAGTGCCTGCAATGGCTTTACTAATCGCGCGCACTTTATCTGCTGTGTTTTTTTGAGCTAGCTGAATAGTTTCTGCGCGTAATTCTAATTGAGCTGCTGAATTGCGTAAATGCGATAAATCTTTATCAATGCGTTTTGTTGCTGATCGTGCTGCATTTGAAAGCTGTGTGATCTCAAAGAGCTGTGCTTCAGTATCTTTCGTGATGGCGCGGTGTAGTTCCCCTAATTCAATTTGCAGGCTTGTTTCTACATCACTCAACTTGTCACTCAATGAAGTTAAACTTGCTAGTGTTGTTGGCCGACCATTTGGCCCAGTCGCCTTAATTAGATTTTTTATTGTCATCTCCAGCTTTATCACACGTCCGGAAATACCGTTTAATTTCTCAACTGCTTCCGAAGTATTGTCCTGTTGTGACACTTGTATGATTTTATTATTAAGCCTATTGACTTGTTGGCGCAACTCACCGAAATCTTCTAATCGCTTGGTTAAATTATCGATTTTTAAACTTAAACGGTGGGTTTTATCCACCGAAGTTATATCTTCAGGGTTTATGAGTGGGCGATTTTCGAGCGCCGCCAGGCGTTCTTCCAATTCAGCTGGCATCGTAGCATGTGGAATAATGTACATACCCAACTCTTTTGCCAGCGTATGCGCGCCTATTAGGATGATCAAGCTGCCGACCATTCCTGCAATGAGGCACGCACAAAACAAAAAGAAGCGTATTCCATTATGCTGTTTGGGCGCTTGTCCTAACTTATTCGAAGAGAATATCGTATCGTTTTTTTTCTCAGGAGGCTCACTTTTTTTTCTAGACCCTGAAAATATTGATTCGGGTTCGTTCTTTTTAATATGGCCAGCCTTTAGTCTCTTATCTGCATCAACAGTACTATCAGGAGCCGTTAAAGATGGCTTTGCGATAATGTTTTTTTGAGTGTCTTTTGATTGTTGAATCTTACTTTGTTTTCCATCATTTTCATGTCTGCTTTCTGCTATTTTAGCGCCATCCGCATCCATTATTTCTGTAGCTTTGAGTTCAATAATCGGAATTGGTTTTTTGGGTGAGGCTACGGATGTGCTAGGCTTTCCGCCTTTCTTCGGGTTTTTCTTATCTGAGCCATCTTTTCCATTTGCCATAAGGCCAAACCTCCAATTATGCACTTAAGTTTAAACTCTATCCGGATATTTATCCCAAGCTTGGTTTGAGCTGTTTGCAGTGCCCTATATTACACAAATCTTCAATGTGCCGCTACCGTTTCCAACAATATACTTTATAGTACAGATTATGGGATGCGCTCAAGTCTATACAAAACCTACAGATGAAATTTTGCAATTTGTTTTGAGATTTAAGTTTTTGATACCATTGGCGCAAATCGAGGTTGTTATGTTTTTTGAAATTATGACATCCAAACATCCAGTATCCTAAGTTGTCATCTTATGATACGATATAAAACATAACTTTTGCATTTTATACGCTCAATGCTTTTCATCTAAATTAGAATTTGAGTATGTTGACAGTGTTACGGGATAGTTATCCATCAAGAAACAATAGAAAAACCAATATCCAAATGTAGTGCGAGCAGGATTTTTATAAACAAGCGATGTTGTTTGTAACATTGAGATGTTATGTGGCGATACCTTTAGTCCATAGTATGTTATTTACATAGATATAAAGGTCTATACCTATGAATGATAGAAAAATTAATTCGAGTTGAATAAAAACCTTAACAGCTATAAATTAGCGATGGTCAGGGTTCTATCCTCAACTGAATAGACTAAAAAACACCGCATATTAATCGCATTCAATATAGATAATAACTTTTTCGAAATTTAATAATAAATACCTCATCGTCTCGCTGGAAATATTAAGTGCTTTACGATTTGAATAGGCAATAGTAAGTTCTAGCTCTTGAAGAGCTATTATGAATATTGATGATGATCAACTTGAATAATTCATAATATCGGGCTGGAAAATTAATGACTAACGAAAAACATTAAGAATTATCATATTTATTTCATAACTAAGTATTGTTTACTACATGACGGGGAGCCGTTAAAGTAGACTTACTAGAGGTGTATGTTCACGCCAATCAAGCTATTAGCTTTCAATAACCCAAAAGCTACGTTGTGATGATACTAATTATAATATATGGTATATAGATTATTTAAATTCTGAGTTTTTGTTAGTAATCTTTTAACACTTTTGTGTAAATCACTGATCTACATACCCTACTAAAAGTAGTTCTACACTAAACGTGGTTAGTACTAAGTTGAAAAAACTTGTGGCTTTTTCTTGATCAGTTCCAGTTACACTTAATATGTCTTAAAAACTAAGGCTCCGATATATAACTATAGTATTAATTAAGTTTAATATTTTCTATTACCAAAAAAGAATTCAAGTTAACATTACAATCGGATGGTTTATGATTTCCACGTAAATTTACACCAAGGCCTTTACAGTTGAAAAAACGGTTAGATTGTTAACGAACTCCATTACGTTCTCTGCTTCTTGAAACAACATCCAACTAATCAGTCCAAGGCCAAAATAGCAACGCTGGCTACAGCTTTCAGATTAGCTTGTTTTTTTGCTATACTTATTTTATTGGTGCTCGTGTTATATAGCTAAAGAGTATTTTGCATTTGCTAAGAAACTCAACATTAAATACAGCATTACGACATAGTTCTTTGTCCCTTACGGATATAGTGGTAAGAGTTTGTTTTATCCGATCGGATACTAGGGTAAACTGGAATTTGAGGAATTTAAAGCAGTGTGACATCGTCACATGATCTCACTGATTGGATCTTAGCTGCCCAAATATTACATCCCTAGTTCGCTAGATGAGCTACAATCCAGAGAAAATATCAATTTATTCTTTTTGCATTATATCAACGCTCCTACATATCAAAAGCCAGATGGATGAATCCTAACTAAAACCTCTTAATGTTTTAAAATCAATTTCTTGAATTTACAAATTGAAGGTTAGGCTACCGAATCATTGTTACTTGAATTTTTGTGCTATGCTTGCAAGAAAACTACAAACTAGGCGATCTGTCCCTTGCTATGGTCAAGAAGTGACAAACAACGCGATGTAAAGTTTGAAAGACATTTCTGAAGTTATTAAGATTTTTATCTCATGTTCTATCGTTTATCAGAATGGTTATACGGAGTAAAAGAGCTGTAATTAAAATCATTTATGCTTCTGTAATTAATTGATTTAAGCTTCCAAACATGGCTTGACAGAAAATGAAAACTAAAAGGTTTCTACAACATTTTCTGAAGGATAGACTCTACGATTTATATAGGTGTTAAAAGTTTATAATGTCAATTTAGAAAGATACTTTTGGTATAGTTAACATGTACCATGTAAATTAGACTTTAAATTAGGCCTTATATTTGAATTGTAGTAGTAAGTAATACAGTATTTAGGGCTGTTCTTCTCGTAATAATGATATAACGTTGTAAGTCTAAATATTTCACATAAGTTGGTGATTAATAGGCATTTACTAAGTCTTGCGCATCTGGGCAATGGGCTTACACAGCGATTAGTTACAACCTTGTGGTAAATTCAAAGTTGTCGAAAAAATGATTAATCGATCTTATTACCATGCTGATGTTGCCTTAGAAATTAATAAGGAGACTTCAGTTTTACCAGTAGATCTTATATCTAATTAGAATTATACCAACTTAGTAGCTCACCACAATATAGAGCGTGAAGGGAGCAGAGCTATACTAACTGGTCCGAAAGTAATACTCGGTTATTTAAAAACGTTATCATCAGCACCTGGTGTTTATCGGATGATTAACACTAATGGTGAGGTTATTTACGTGGGGAAGGCTCGCTCTCTTAGAGCTCGTGTATCAAATTATACACGACTAGAGGGTCACACGAACCGCATTGCCCGTATGATTGCTTCAACAGCTGCAATGGAGTTCGTGACTGTTAATACTGAGGCAGAGGCCTTGCTTTTGGAAGCAAACCTCATCAAACGTTTTCGTCCTAGATTTAACGTACTTTTGCGTGACGATAAATCATTTCCTTATATCCGAATTGCTAGGGATTATGCTGTGCCGCGAATCATGAAGCATCGTGGTGCTCGCCTTGGTAAGGATGATTACTTTGGTCCTTTTGCATCTGCTGGTGCAGTTGACCGCACAATAAAAATGTTGCAGCGCGCCTTCCTTCTGCGTACCTGTTCAAATAGCATTTACGATAGTCGCACACGACCATGTTTGCTATATCAGATTAAACGTTGCGCAGGACCCTGTACAGGTGAAGTCACTGATATTGAGTATAATAAAAACGTTGAAGAAGCGGTAAGTTTTCTTAAAGGTGAAAGCCAGAATGTCCGCAACATGTATCAGAGCCTTATGGAGGAAGCGGCAGAGCAACTTGAGTTTGAACAGGCTGCTAAATATCGTAATCGTCTTTGGGCTCTTGCTCATGTAACATCTAATCAAGCAATAAACGATCAGGCAGTAGAAGACGCCGATGTTTTTGGTGCCTACCAGAGAGGCGGCCATACCTGCATTCAAGTGTTTTTTTTTCGTGCAGGTCAGAACTGGGGCAACCGAGCTTACTATCCCAAAGCAGATCGAAGTTTAATAGTAGAGGATGTGCTTGAAAGCTTTATTGCACAATTTTATGACGATAAACCAGTGCCTCGTGAAATTTTGATTTCGCATAATTTACCTGGTCGGGATTTACTTGTAGAGGCACTTTCCACTAAATCAGTTCTTAAAATTAATATAACTGTACCGCGACGCGGAGCTAGGACAGATTTAGTGGCACATGCGGTCCGCAATGCTAAAGAAGCACTCGGTCGCAAAATGGCTGAAACATCCTCTCAACGCGCTTTATTAAAAGGTATTGCAGAGCGGTTTAAGCTTGAACGGATCCCGCAGAGAATAGAGATTTACGATAATAGCCATATTCAAGGAGAGC
>JABSQE010000162.1 GCA_013214245.1 Hyphomicrobiaceae bacterium | reverse complement strand
TATAAATGAAGCTCAGTAATATGCAACCCCGTAGCTATGTTTTTTTAGAGTGAAATTATGTTTCATCTAAATAATCGTGGTAGTCTTATTACAACTGCAACGCTTAGAGCAGTACCGCACCTCATTCCAGGACTCGGCCCATTTTTTTCGCCAGCGAAACGGTCGACCACATGTTGCACAAATTTTTTGTGGCAAGTTGCACTTTGATATTGTTTTACCTTTACCGGATTTCATTAAATGATAGTTCAATCTATTTTCGACGTACAACTAAAGGGTATAGACAGTTGCTCATCGGCTGTTGGTTTAGTAAGCTTATGTGCCCCTTTTTTTGTTACTGATGTGCTATTTTTACGACTCCCATGCTTAGTCTGTATCGCTTTAGCTTTTTGGTGAAATTCAGGGCCTTTGCGAGTTCCATATATTTTTCGTCGGGCTTCGCGAGCTGCATCCATATGATCTATAATCGGCAACGGATACTTTTTGTCCAAGATACTAGTTGCGGATGGTATTTTCCAGGGCTCGTGTATTGCAGCGCCATCAATCTCTTCTAATTCTGGCACCCAGCGCCTAACAAACTCTCCATCCGGATCCTGATCGTATCCTTGTTTAACAGGGTTATAGATTCTAACGGTATTAATGCCTGTAGTACCAGATTGCATCTGAGTTTGAGGCCAATGTATGCCAGCTTCGTAATCAATAAATTTACGTGCTAAGTGCAAGCCGGGCAAACGCCAATGAAGCCAAAGATGATAGCTTGAGACTGCCGTCAACATAGCTCGCATACGGAAGTTTAGCCAACCTGTAGCGTCTAAATAGCGCATACATGCATCTACAAATGGCAAACCAGTTTCACCATTTCGCCAAGCATTAAGACGTGATCTGTCTGTTTCACCAGGTTTTCTCAGCTTATTATACGCACTGTGAAGATTCTCAAATTCCAAAAGAGGTTCGTCTTCGAGTTTCTGCATAAAGTGGCAGTGCCAATGCAAACGTCCTGTAAAAGAAACTAGTGATCCACGCCACTTATCTATTTCCTCATTCCGACTTTGTTTTAAATCTTTTTGTCGTTTCCAGGTTGCTTGGGTGACCTCCCGTAAGGACAAAGCACCCCAAGCCAAATATGTTGAGAGACGCGAACACGCTATTTCGCCAGCAATTGGACTTGACATAGCAACGCGATAAGAAGCACCTCGTTCATGAAGGAACGAATGTAACATAGACAATGCATAAGATCGGCCTCCATGTTGTCGAAATGGAGCATAGTCCTGACACAAGCCCAAATCCTCAGCCTTCGGTAGGGCTGAATTATCGATATTATTTGACAACTGACTTACTCTGGCTGGTGCTGGTATTACTGATCTGGCCATAAACTTGTTCCATTTGCCGGACCAGCCATCACGATTTTTTAATCGCCGAATGACACCGTCTTGACGATATTCTATCCACAACACACCATGATGCCGACACCAATCTCTAACTTTTAAATCGCGGCGAAAAGTCCAATCACCACCAGTTTCCTCATGTGACCACAAATTTGTAATGCATTGCGAACGACTGATATCATTAAGAACACTTATAATATCACTCACACGAACAATAAGTTGCACACCCAAACGCCAGAGTTCAATGCTAAGTTCAGCAATACACTCTCTGTAAAATTCAAACTGTCGTGCTGACATATCAGGCTGCTGCCACCATTCTATCTCTATCACAACTATCGGTAAAACGGGACCTCTAAGTACAGCTTCGGCTAGTGGACGGTGATCAACAATTCTTAAATCGCGTTTGAACCAAACCACATTCATTACAGGGCCCATTTCTGGCTCTATTGTCCAATCGACTCGTCGGTTAAGATCTATATAACACCGCGAAAACAAAATAAGACGATATTTTATTTAACTCTAAAGCAAACCTAATTTTTACATCCAAGCTCACTAAACATCTTAATGATACACCTAAGTCTGAAAGTTATGATTTTAGTCGAACGATATGTATAACATTTTAAACTGAAAGCGTTACATAAAGTCTTGCTTACAAGTACTTAGTACAAAGTGCCGTTCTTATTGAGAGTTTTCGACAATGTTGTCACGTTTAAATATTAACCATATATTTTATTATAGAAAAGCTGTCATATCAGTTACAACTTTTATCTTTTTTGTACAAAACTCGCTGCCTATTTGGTATGTAGAAATATGTTATTTTATGACTGACCTAAACTTTTAAACAAATTATAACAATACTTTTTGATCTGAAATCACCCAAAACCTAAGCATGCGTATTTGGAGCCACAATACATTATGCCAATAGCTAATTTTAGAATTTCTAATATAACTAAACCCTTTACATCGACATTCTCAATAAATTATAAGTACATTTAAAATGCGTTAAGCACAAGTCTATATATGGCAACAAATAAACATTAGAATCCAGGGTAGTTTCTTCAAAATTGAAAAAAGCAAGGAGAGCGAGTTTATCTATAACAAAAATCAAAAAAATGAAACAGCAAACATTCTTCACCTTATACAAAGCAGGTAAGAGGCTTATACGCTAGGATTTATCGACTTTTTACACTTTGATCCGAATAAGAACTCTCAAACAAAGTTGCTGGGCTCGATGCGAGCGCATAAAAGCATAATCTCATCACTCAAAGTGAAAAAAATACTTAATGGTACAAGATTTAAATATTGGGTTCCAATTTTTCTAACAAACAAAGGCTGAAAACATAACCTTGGGTAGAACCTTTTCCGTATTAAAGCTTCTTATAGTCTATTTTTACTCGCGTTTTGTACACATCCAGACTTTAGAAAATTTCGAATCAGCCTATTGATATTTGCAAAACAAAGATTTAAAAAAAGCTAACGACACGGAACATGTAAGCCTCCATCGACAGCGAAGTAGCTACTAATAAAGACTACTTCTCATAATAATTATTTGATAAGAATCAACTAACTCTAAAATCTTTTTTTACCAACTATTCATAAAAATGCCCGTCCGAGTAATCTGACGGGCATGTAACAATTATTAGTTAGTCTAGAGCTGACAAGAACAAGTCACTCGTTGCGTAAGTTTGTCGCGGCAGAGCGCCCCTGCCGGTCTTGTTCGATGTCATAAATGACCTTATCGCCCTCATTAGGTGCAACAAGGCCTGCCCGTTCTATAGCAGAGATGTGAACAAACACATCCTTACTACCATCGTCTGGCCTAATAAAGCCATATCCTTTAGTTGTATTAAAAAATTTAACAGTTCCGCTCGGCATCTCTAATCTCCTGTTGCCTTATGGATCGGGTGAATGGGGGCACTGTTGTATAACAACAGAGTCGGCAACACGGCCGCGTAATGCAACTCGCAAAAAAGTCCTGCTGGCTTGCTACCGACGGATAGCATTTCCTGCAATAATTGCTGCGAGTGTAATTTAAGGGATTTTGATAGATCTAAAGCACTATTATTTATAAATCTACTACACAAACCTAGTCCTCGAATGCAAAACAAACAATAGTTTAACGCAAATTCAAGGATTGATTGGGAAAAGTGAAAGTAATTCCTCAAACTCTGGGCTTTGGCGATACCACAAGAGTTATAACCATAGGGAATAAACAAATGAAGTGAGATTCTAAGCAATTTTCAAAATGTCTCAGTTATCGGCGATCACTCTTGCGGATCGCAATTGATTTGCCGACACCGTCCATAGCTAGTGAAAAGAACAACTCTAATAATCACAATTTCAGGTCACCGTAACAAACTTTATGTGCTGCAAACAACACATTTCAAACAATAATGCAAGAGACCCTTAATGTCAAACTGAGATTACAAATATCTGCAATTAACTAAATCAATGATGATTTATTGTGAGCTTTTTAAGTATGTAATTAGAGCTTTCACCAAGAAATGCTAATTGACAATGCACGACACAAACTGAGATTTATCCGCAATTAGTTAAAGGTAAGATACTCTTAAGTTAGTGGTATAATTATTATGGCTGATAAATAAAGACTATTTTTCGTGTATTTACTAGTTTAGTAATAAATTAACATACAAATCTAAATCGGCAATGTATATTCTTATCTTTAGAAGATATAAACGTTGTATACGGTATAAAATTGAAACATGGTACGATCAAATTCGCATTATCCAGCCTCAGTTGGCGAACAACAAATCATCCAGCGCACACTATCGATTATAGTAGATAACGAGCCAGGAGTTCTTGCTCGCGTTATAAGCATGTTCTCGGGAAGAGGATATAACATTGATTCACTTACAGTAACTGAAACTGAGCACGAACAGCATATCTCACGCATAACAATAGTCACACGTGGCACCCCTTTAGTGATCGAACAAATAAAGAATCAGCTTGAACGTGTTGTGCCAGTTCATAACGTTATTGATTTAAGCCACGATTACGACCCGCTTGAACGGGAGCTAGCCTTAATCAAAGTAAGTGGTAAGGGAGAAAATCGTATAGAATCACTTAGGTTAGCTGAAATTTTTAAAGCTCAGGTTATCGATGCTTCAACAGAGCACTTCATATTTCAAATCACCGGAATATCACCCGATATAGACCGATTTATAGGACTTATGATGGAGCTAGGATTAGTTGAAGTCGCGAGAACAGGAATAGCTGCTATAGGACGTGGCAAACGTAACTTGCAGTTCTAAAACCCATTTATACTAAAAAAACACGCTATAATTACTGCCTCAAATTACTACTTTGTTAAGTTTACACCAAATTTCTCAATAGTAACAATAATCGACGGTAGCATAACAAGATCTCCAATAAGAGCAAATATTACAGTTAACATAAAGATCTGGCCAAACAGACGGGTCGGTGGGACCTCACTCATAACCGATCCGCTCATGCCAAGAAGAAGAACAAGCGTTGTGAGGATAAGTACAGGACCAATAAGGCGCACAGTCTCACTGCTATTTTC
>JABSQE010000161.1 GCA_013214245.1 Hyphomicrobiaceae bacterium | reverse complement strand
TTAATTCGGAGTATAGATCCAGTTTTGCGCAAATCAAAAGCTGGTCGGGGGGTGTTTGTAACCTGTCCTGCTTCATCGGGTGATCAAGCTTATTGGGGTCCATATGCTGTTTCTAAAGCCGGTTTAGAAGCACTTATTAAAACCTACGCCCGAGAGTTAGCTGATACAGAAACCAAAGTCAATTTAATTAATCCTGGGATAGTAGCAACAGGGTTACGGGCTAAAGCTTTTCCTGGAGAGAATTCTAAAATGTTAGCCACTCCGAATGATATTGCTCCGCTTTTTGTTGAGCTTAGCGCGCCAGAATTGAAAGCTAACGGTCAAATATTTAATTTTAAGGTATCTTAAGAGGTGTAACTAGGCATACGGTGCTTAACTAAAACTCAAATCTGGAGACTGATTTAGCCGCAAGTCAGAGTCTATCCTTAATAGATGAAACAAACTTCTTATTAAGAGCGAAATTACAGGTTGTGTTTTCGTTGCGAAATCACTTCAATAATCTTGATGGTCAATGACGTACGGATTTTAGACTTTGTACATGATTCCAGCAAGAGTTGAGAACTGCTTAAGCAGCGTCTGTTCAAGCTATGTTAGGCGATAAGACTCGAAATAATTTTTATATCAGTGAGCAGTAAAGGATATACTTCCTAAATTGAAAACTTCTATTAGTATTTTTAAAGTTTGAAATTAGACAAGTTGGCCTGGTTTCATTAATACATGATAAGAATACATCCCCAGGATTGCATTTCATTTTAGCACTTCCATTGCGGGCGGTTAGCGAATTAAAGACTACTAGTTCGTAGCTTTTAATTGGGATATAATACCGTGCAAGTAGAGCTGTTAGAGTATAATCTTCATTTAGACGAGAGCTTATTTGAGTGTTAATTATCGACGTTAGCAAAATCAGACATAACTTAAATCAATAAAGTTCAACAATCCTTGTCATACAGATTATCTGCGGCAGAAGGTGTGTCAATGAAGGGGTTACGATTACCTTGAATTTTTACAATGCGCTCATGACGAGTATACTCTATGTCATCAACAGGATCAGTTTTATGCCAAATGAGCAATTGACATAAGTTTCCCACACGTGTTCCTTTCCGGGTTTGAATTTTTTTTACAAGTTGTAGGTCTGGTTCATTATCCTTACCCTCGTATCTTACATCCATGTAAAACATTGATCGTGCTATATCACCTTTAATTGCATCGCGCGGCTCGAAAGTAACTTTTCCTAAAAATGTGTTTGGAGCTTCACCCTCTGGCTTTGTACCTGCACCAAAATCTAAATTGCTCCGACTTCTATTCACAGATGCGTCGACAGGCCGGATATGGTGAAGGTCAGATTTCATAGGAAGGAGTTTAGAACCGCGAGATTGAGGCCATAGATGCTCACGATTCCAGCCGTTTCGTTTGTCTTTAACAACGCGATTTGATTTATCAATAACGCGATTAGTGTAAAACAATGTAAGCATACTATTATTAGTTTTAATAGCATAAATATTTGGAAGAGCATGCCAAAGTTTATTATATGCTAAGACTTTATGTCCGTATTTAGCTTTTTTGTGTAACATTGAACGCATAGATTGTGAAGTCACATCTTTTGAGCTGCTAGTTAGAAACATAATAGCAAGGTAAATCACGATTGGCATATTCTTAAATCCTTGTCCAAGAGTATCACTTAATACAATATTGCATGCGAAATTATTATAAATATTAACACGTGATGTATGCACCTCATGTCTTATCATTATTACACGTACCTTGTAGAAGTAACAGTGGGTGTATTTTAGATAACTTCGGATTTTGGCTTGCAGATATCAAAAAGAGCGCGCGTAGCTTTCTTTGCACGGTTACCACATACTACTTTTGGCAACAATCAAAGAAGAGTAACGAATTACAATCATTTTCAAATTAACAATACTTAAATATATGAGAATACAATTTAAATCAAAAAATTGTCTCTGAGTGAAGAATTAATTACATATCAGTCAGCAAAGGCAATACCGAGTAGATCAGATTGTGCGACTGAAAAAAATTAAATAAATAGTGTAAGCGTTGCCTATTTGTCATTAAAATTTATGTATTTGCAAATTAATTTAGTATTCGAGAATCCTTATAGATCTAGGGTTATATTGATAGCATATTTAGCGCGCACAAATATATACCAAAATAATCAACCCTAATAACATAAAAGCAATAGTAATCATCATGAAAAGCTCTACTGACCCCTCTTCCGTTATTACACGATTTGCACCTTCACCGACTGGCTTTTTGCATATTGGAGGAGTTCGAACGGCACTTTTTAACTGGCTTTTTGCTCGTCATTGTGGTGGATCTTTTTTACTACGTATTGAAGATACGGATCGTGCTAGATCGACGAATGAGGCTATCAAAGCAATCATAGATGGGCTTGCCTGGCTCGGCTTAG
>JABSQE010000160.1 GCA_013214245.1 Hyphomicrobiaceae bacterium | reverse complement strand
TTGTTGACTGTGCGCCGTGTGCCAGGTAGAAATCCAGCACGTGTTATTATAGATCCTAATAGCAAATTGCCACGAAGTGCACTTTGCTTACAGCCTAATGAGGCACGTTGCATAATAGTACGAGGCACGGTTAACGATGAGAAAGCTAGTATAACGACGCATGAGCACTACGAGATTTTAAGGATCCCTTTATTGCGTGGTTGTTTATCTCCGAGCTTAATTGTTAAGCAACTGTTTGCGATTGGATTGAGACGTATTCTAGTCGAAGGCGGCGCTACAACCGTTTCCACATTCATCGATGCAGATGCTGTCGATCGACTGCATATACTGGTTGCGCCTGTTATATTAGGTTCAGGTAAACTTGGCTTACAATTAAAACCTATTACAAAACTTTCAGATGCGTATAGGCCTTCAACATCGACTTATTTCCTTGGTAGTGGAGAAATATTATTCGATTGTAATCTAAAAAAAACAGTTTGATCCTGTTAAATGTATAGGTCGTCACCATATAAAACTGAAAAATATATCCATAATAGGCGTTTACTCGGAACTACGGACCACAACGTTTATACCAGCAGATGCCAAAGTAAGATATACTAATACAAAAATAAGTGTGAATAGTTATTGGTACAAAACTTTTTTTTCGCAATAACTACTAAATTTTCATCTTAATTTAAAATTACATCAAAGCACGCTGAGGCTGCGACAACTCACTCCACCCATGAACTTATCAATACGTTCTTTCTTTGATGCATTTAAGGCCTTAACTTCAAAGAAATATTTATTAAACGCTTAAAAAAAACCAGAAGCAAAATATTCCTAATACTCTAAAAGCCGGCTCGTCGAAATCAAATAGTATCCTGGTTCGTTCCAGTGGTAAAATAGATGCTTAGCTATATAAATTAGACTAACAGTACATTTTAGGATCAAATCTTTATATATAGCTAGGATGGGCCAAACTTGTGTTTGCCACCGGCATATTTAAACATCTATGTAAGAGAGACCCATCGGTTCGCTTGTCAATATCTAGTAAGGTAAAATACACGTAAATTGTTTTTCTCGAAAAAAAACTTTTTTTTATTAGATTATTTACGATTGATTAATTATTCACCTGCATCTTAATAACGTCGCAAACTGACCATTCTGTATGTTTTGAATCTAAAACAAAATTATTACAATACCATGATTACATTACATTCCGCTCATTCAAGTTCGGATTGTTATGCAACAGGTTTGCGTTTATGTTTAGAGTGAGTGTATAGAGAGTGTCCCATGGGAAAGTTGCATGTAGAGTTTACAAGTAGTGCTGATAAAAAAATTTTAAACACAGTCTTAGTTGGGGATTGCGTTTCACGGCTGCGCAATATTTCAGATTCTACTGTGGATTTAGTCTTCGCCGATCCTCCTTATAATTTACAACTTGACGGCACTTTATTTAGGCCAGACGATTCAACAGTGGACGGTGTTACACAAGATTGGGACAAATTCTCAAGTTTTAAAGACTACGATACTTTTTGTCATTCTTGGCTTAAAGAATGTCGCCGTATACTTAAACCCCATGGTGCAATCTGGGTAATGGGTTCATACCATAATATTTTTCGAATTTGCAGCCAACTTCAAGATCTCGGCTTCTGGATCCAAAACGATGTGATATGGCGTAAGACAAACCCAATGCCAAACTTTCGTGGTAAACGCTTTACCAACGCACACGAAACACTAATATGGGCGGGTCGTGACGAAAATTCACGTGTAACATTTAATTACGAAGCACTTAAATGTGCTAATGATGATCTACAAATGCGCTCAGATTGGTTGTTTCCCATTTGCTCTGGAGCAGAACGATTGAAAAATATAGATGGTCGTAAGACTCATCCAACTCAAAAACCGGAAGCACTTTTATATCGTATTTTACAAGCTACAACTCAGCCCGGTGATGTAGTTCTTGATCCGTTCTTCGGAACAGGGACAACAGGTGTAGTTGCTAAACGTTTGCGGAGAAATTGGATAGGGATCGAACGCAATATAAGTTATACCAGTAAAGCACTAAGTCGCATTTCGCTAGTTATACCTATGTCAAACGACTCTATTAAACCTCTACCTGCCAAGCGCAGTATGCCGCGAGTTCCGTTCTTAACAATCGTTGAATTAGGAATTCTAGAACCTGGAACTCGTCTTATGGACTCACATCGCCGACATCGTGCCCAGGTCCATGCAGATGGGACATTGGGACTAGCGGACGGACATTCTGTGACCCGTGGCTCAATTCACCGACTTGGTGCGGAAGTTCAGGGAAAACCAACCTGTAATGGCTGGACTTTCTGGCATTTTGAAGCGGAAGGTAAACTTAAGCCAATTGATTTGTTACGTCAGCAGGCACGACAGCAACTTGGATTAAGTAACAATCAACAACAAAATCTACCAGATCAAAAAGTACTAACTAGAGCGCAATTGTAAAATTTATTTAACAGAAACTACACTACTAGTATATAGTATCATTATCTAGAAAAGATAGAACTAAGATATCAACTTGATCGTTTTTGTACTATACTTATTATTTACAATAGACGTTTAGTGATCTGAAAATCACACACAGCAATCATGAAATTTTAAGAATAGTATTTTGCAGCTACAAAATCTATTCGTGTATGATACGTAGTTTTGAGACAGTTTAAAAATTTTTGCTGACTAAGAGTTATTAATTGATCATCTACTGTAAGGAAAAATTAACATATTAACTAATTCCATATGTTAGTACTAATGATTTAGTCAGATCAGATTTAGAACTCCTGCAACGGTATAGACAAATTAACCTTGCACAAATTAGATCCTTTATATTCGAACCCATAACTAGTAAGCGCCGATCCTAGTACTAATTTATATAACTGCATCAACAGATGCTGTGTAACAGTGAAGCAAGATAAGTTTACTGAATGTGTCATGAGATAAACCTAAAGCAACAACTGTAGACTTCCCCACTAAGTAATAATTGAATTATTTGATCGACTATACTTACTCATTAGAACGATGCTTGCTTTCATACATACCTGCAACAATAAGCATTATTTATAAACTAGAAGCTGTTGCACTAGTACTTATAATGTGGACTTAATCTTGAGGTAGCATTGAGTTTAAAATGTAAGTCAATCTATTGCTTCGCTTACTATGTGCTTATCCAAATTATTATCAACAACATAAACTTAAACAGGCGGACTGGTTATTTATCAATGGTTATTTAGACCTATGATACCGACATCAATAACGAAAACCTAAAAACCTGACCTTATTAGCCTACTATTATATACGTATTAACTTCTATTCTAATGGTGGATTATTAATATGTCGTAGCTTGAGTGAGGTATCCCTGTAAATAATTAAGTCAAAACACCTTAAAAAAACACTAATTAGTATTGACAAATGCTCTAGAAAAAAACTTCGCTCGTAATTACAAGTTGGACCGACTATGATATGTAGAGCAGTTAAATAACCGTGCTTAACTAAGATAGAAAAGTGATCTTCCTGTATCGAAGCCAATAGATGATGTATTTCTCTATCTGGCAACAGCCCAGCTAGTATTTAATTCTACGTTTCCGACTAATTCCTGAGAATTCATTTCGACACATTCTTAATCTCAATAAACTAGTTCTAATATTTCTAATTACTCCTGCATTTTTCCAAATTTAATAGATCATAGTGCTTTAGCTAAAGCTTCTTATAAGGAAAAAAGTGGGAGTAAAGATGAAGTTTTTTGAACGCGCGCAATTCACTTACAAAAATGATGCGGTACAAACGATTATTTACCAAACAGTTTGGAGCGAACGCACCACATAAACGAACATTCCTGCATGGAAGCATTGTTAATATACTTATTGTAGAGGATGCTACAGTACACCTATGTCTGCATAGCCTGTGGTATCTCTCCTGTGTAACTATATCTAGTTAAACGCTCTTTTTCTTTTTTAATTTCCTTCTCGAGTTGCTCTAAAAATTTTTCAGTAGTCAAACCTGGCTGTATTGAAGGTAGATACGAAACAGTTATAATGCCAGAGCGTTTCATAAACCCATTTTTGGCCCAAAACGCACCCGAATTAATTGCGACTGGAACAACAGGAAGCTCTAGCTTCCGGTAAAGTAGCGCTATACCACGGTTGAACGAAACGTCATCGTTTAAAAGCTGACGTTTGCCCTCAGGAAAAATCAGCACACTACGACCTGCCTCTTTAGCTTTGACAGACTCTTTTAATAAAAGTTGTATTGCCCGAAATCCATCCGTCCTGTTTACAGAAATCATGGGAGAATTTCTCAGATACCATCCAAATATGGGTATTTGATAGAGTGTCTCTTTAAGTACTATACATACATCCTTAATCAAAATATTAAAAACTAAAGTTTCCCACGCTGACTGATGGTTGCAAGCAATTATTACTTGCCCAGTAGGAAGATTTGAACGGCCTATTTCTTGGTACTTCAAACCGACTATTAACTGTAATCCTAAGACTATACCACGTGACCACAGTCTTGAAGTCCATCGTACACAAGCGGGACGGTTAATAATGGCTAAAATTGGAATGCACAGACCCAGGAGTAATGTCCAAAACACTAGCACAATATCGAAGAGTTTAGAGCGTATTATCACAATATATATTTATGTTGCTAAAGTTACATATAAACTAAAGATAGCACATGAAGCGCAAACCGTATAGAGCTCAGTAGCATAAGTGATAACTATAAGCGTGAGATTTCAATTCCTTATTTACGAAATTCCATTGACATCTATTGCATAGAATAATAGCTATGATGCCTCGCACCAATGACATTCTAATTTTCTTATACTTAACCGTATGACATATCGACCGAGTCGCAGAGCTAAAAATAACAAAAAAAGTTACTTAAACTTTAAATTATCACCTATCAACGGGCCAATTATAGTTCAGTTGTTGAAATTACCACTAGTCCAGTAGTTTCTTTTTATTGACAGATTTAACACTGTGACTGATGCTGAACAAGCTATTATGAAAACTAGTAAAACTAGTAGGAGTTGGTTTTACGAAACCTAAATACTTATTTCTATCTTCATTACAGTGTAAAAACTGAAGCACACTGTTTAATGAAGCTCTACCGATTGTACAAATAAATAATTGATGCAAATAATTTCCCAGCATCTATACTGAACGAACAGATAAATCTCCCTACCATATTTTCATAAAACTCTTATCTCCGTGATGCATCGGTTGTGTGTGAATAGCAAAACACTGAGATTTCACTTAGGAAACTTAAGACCTAATTCGCTGTAGCGAGCTGGATCATTTGTCCAATTATTACAAACCTTGACAAACAAAAATAGATGCACTTTTTTGCCTAATATGTTGAAAAGTTCAAAACGCGCCTGCGAAGAAATCGCTTTAATACTCTGTCCGTTCTTCCCAATGACGATTTTTTTTTGGCTTTCCTGCTCTACAAATATTGTCTGTTCGATCCGAACAGATTTATTTCTCAGCGTTTTCCAACTACTGGTTTCAACGGTAATAGAATATGGTAATTCCTGATGTAAGCGATCATAAATTTTTTCACGGGTAATTTCAGCCGCCTGTATGCGCATAGGCAAATCTGAAATTTCATTTTTTGGAAAATACCATGGACCATTAGGCATAACTTCAGCTAGCGCTTGAAGCAACTTGTTAACACCGTCACCTTTCAATGCCGACAACATAAAAATATGTTTAAACTGTAAAAAGCTCGAAAATTGTTCAACTAGAGAAAGCAAATTCTGTTTGTCGTTCACCTTATCAATTTTATTAAGTACTAGAGTTATCGGAATTTTTTTTTCTTTTAATTTATCCATTATGAATAGAATTTCGTTGTCTACACTACGAGTACAGTCTACGAGCAAAATAATAACATCAGCGTCACTCGCTCCAGTCCAAGCTGCATCTACCATCGCATGATCAAAACGTTTATGAGGATTGAATATACCAGGAGTATCAACCAATACAATTTGTGTATCATTAACCGTCGCAATGCCACGAATCATCATGCGAGTAGTTTGCGACTTACGACTTACAATGCTGACTTTCGCACCAACAAGTTGATTAACAAGGGTCGATTTGCCAGAATTTGGAGTGCCTATAAGCACTGCAAAACCAGACTTCAACTGCACGCTGCTAGATTCAGAAGGAAATTCCAACCTGTCACCTATATTCTGACTTAACTTGATTTTTTCCAAACGCCTTCTCGCACTAATAGCGCAGCAGCAGCAGCCTGGTGCGCTTGCCGCTTTGAAGTTCCAGAACCAGAAACTGATTTATGTCCTTCTATGAAGACCTCACAAATAAACTGTGGTGCATGATCAGGTCCTGATCGTTCCACATCTTTGTAGATTGGCAGTGAAAATCCTTGCCCCTGCACCCATTCTTGAAGAGCAGACTTAGCATCGACCTGAGTTATGCCGATACCATTAAAATGTATGTACCATAATCTTTCAATTACTTTCTTGGCTGCTTCAAAACCGCCATCTAAAAAAATAGCACCAAGCAATGCCTCCATTGCATCCGCAAGAATTGCACTTTTATCCCGCCCTCCATTCTGGGCTTCACTTTCCGACAACACCAAGTAACGACCCAGATCAATACTGCGCGCTATCGACGCACAACTTTCTCCACAAACTAGTCGATTAAATCGTCTGGCCAAATCTCCTTCTCGAATATTCGGCAATGCAGAATGTAAGTACGCGGAAATGGCAAGACCTAAAACACGATCGCCTAAAAACTCTAGGCGCTCATTGTCAACTGAAGATCTTCTGCTCGTTCGAACACTTGCATGTGTCAAAGCCTGCTCTAGAAGTTTTTGGTTCTTAATGTGTTGTCCCAACACCTGTTCAAGGTGAGCGTATTTGTTAGAAACTTGCAAGGATAACCTACCCAATAATCTTTAATATGCGGAACCAACGTGTGCCAGTAGGCCAAGTCCAGGGCAAGAATATGTTAAAAGCACCATTCACACCTGTGCCTACCGAAAAAAATATAATATCAGCACGGCCAACAAGATTTTCATATGGAACCATTCCAACGTGATCTCGACTATCAGCAGAGTTATCTCGGTTGTCACCCATCATGAAATAATGCCCATTTGGAACTTTATAAACAATAGTATTATCTGAAGATCCATACGGCTCTACATCAAGCACTCGATATGTCAACCCATTTGGAAGGGTTTCCTCGTATTGAGACACATAGCGACGCAAACCGGTTTTGCTTAATATTTCGAAATCCTCGACACGCTTTTTATGTACAGCCTCATCGTTAATAAAAACAACACCATTCCGCAGCTGAATTGTATCTCCTGGTAAGCCTATTATTCGTTTTATGTAGTCAGTTGAATTGTCACTGGGAAGTTTGAAAACAGCAATATCACCACGTTTTGGCATGCTTGAGAAAAATCTTCCATTAAATGAAACTATGCCACCAGGAAAAGAATAGCGACTGTAGCCGTATGAAAGCTTAGAAACAAACAGATAGTCGCCAACAAGTAGTGTCGGTTTCATCGAACCTGACGGAATATTAAACGGCTGATAGAAGAAGATCCTAACAATCGTTGCTAAAATCAAAGCCTGCAAAATGACTTTTATAGTCTCCCAAAGACTACCTGCCATCATAGTCTTAATGCTGCTACTAAAACTCATGTATAACCTTTCCAGAGCCCAACTTTAGCAATTATCTGGGTTTTAAGCACTTACAATAACTTAGTTTTACAATGTTAACTTTATTAGCTTGATACAGAAAGCTTTGTTTGCAAACAAACTATGAAGGGTAGTTAAGTCTAACAAACACTTGGTACGCACGAAATAATTACTATTGCTTGCGCCCAAGGAAAATCATCAGAAATTGTTAAATTAACTTGGGATGTATAGCCTTTTGGTAACATTTTGGCCAAGGCAAACTCAGCACCACCTGTAAGGTTTAGTATCGGTTGCTTGCTAGGTAAGTTGATAACACCCATATCTCTCCAAAAAACACCTTCACTCAATCCCGTACCCAATGCCTTAGCACAAGCTTCCTTAGCAGCAAATCGTTTAGCATATGATTCAACTCGTAAACTGCGATTATTAGATTGAGCACGTTCAATCTCTGTAAAGATGCGTTTTATAAAACGATCACCATAGCGCGATATCATCGCCTCGATGCGACGAATGTTAACCATATCATTTCCAATGCCGAGGATCATTTTGTGCCTGCTAATTTTCTAATTTCGTATTTACTAAGTAACGCACATCGTTGATATTCATTTTGTGTATATGCGTAGCAGAATTGTAACCCACGTAGACTGCTCACCGAATAGAAAGTGGCTAATGTTGTGCTCAACAACATACAGTATTACTGCAATGTATCCATTAGGGTTTGCAGTCGATCATTTCTTGTCTTCACTAGACACCTGTATCTTCCGTATTAACAAGAATGCGAGATCACGCTAGCGTATATGAGTCATTCGAGAGTTCGTTAAACTTTACCGACAGATGTCAGTTTCTAAAATCTCGAAAATATAATGTTTAGATGTGAGATCCCAGACATCAACTTCAAAAACCATTTATGTAAAACCTGTTTCGCAATCAAGCATATATAAATTGTCAATATTACCATCTCCATCACTAATCACCTCGGCTATCTGAGCAAGTGAACCGGGAGCATTAACAGATGTATTAATTAAACGAGCAGGAAACCTGCTCTAAGTTCTCAGGATTGGTATCACAAGCAATCTCAATCCAGCAATCACTCTCTTACACTAGAAGATTAGGAGAGTGAATCTGAAATGTTCTAATGCCTTCATTAAGAGCTAAAATACCTGTAATTCGACCGCCGGTAACATCACTCGAGTCCGCGCATAGTCACGCCCGCCACAAAATCTTGCATTAAGGCATCTCCACCATTAGCAAAGACAACCTCTATTTGCAGATCCTAGCTTTTTGGAGAGCTAAAAACTTTGTAGTAATTATAGCCATTACGATTGCTCAGTACTATTTCTTTTTCTTTCAATTAATCTTTGACACCTAGATCTCCCTGAAGTCCGATAGCAATTAAAACTTTATCAACTATGACAATAAATATCGTAATATTTAAATTTTATATAAGATCTTCCGAAAAAGAAACACCTAACTTATGGCAAGCCTATGATGAAAGACGCTGTCAAAACTCAACATACTGTTGTTGTAAAGCAAACCATACAACACAGCAGATAATAACACTAGCATACCCAGTAATAACGATTAGCTCTCAGGCCGGAGGTGGTATATGGACTTATGAACACTTTATATTAACTTCATCTCCATTTTTGAGAATAATTGAAATTGAAAGCTGACGCCCATTTACAACGGTACCAATTGCCGTATTACCAATCTTAGTATGCACTGCATGTACATAACAAATTAGCATGTCGCCATTGGGTAAGGCAATTATTTATCATTTAGTGTCAAGAAACAAACTTGATCATAAAATAATTCAAGCTAAGTGTGCTTAAGTAAATCCTCTGATTTTCCATCCACGAGCGCCTCAACTTTTCGTTTAGCCAACCATAAGGACTGCTACCCCTGTCAACAGCACTTTCTTATTTGGGCTGGTTTTCAACCGATTTGTAGTGTGCGTGCGAAGCGTCGCCATACTCAACAACTTGATACATGTGAGACATTCGAACCTGCAATTCTACTCTTTGGTTTTGTGAGCCAATAATTGTTGTGTGTAATTAACGATAGTTATTGCGCTTCGGAGTAGAGAAATAATCTCTGAAACGACCGAGCACAGCACGCTACTTGGTACGCACAAGACCGAGAATTCTGTAACAAAGGCTAAGGTCTTCAACAACAATGCGAAGATCATAGATATCTGACAGTGACTCTAAAGAAATCTGTTGACTTTGCATTCTTAGCCACTCAGCATAAGACGAGTAACTATACGCTATGATATGTCCGTATATGCCCGCCACAATCAACTTTTGATGTAATTCAAAATTGACTTTTTCAAGAGGCCCTTTATCTCGATTTTATAATACTTTAAGGTTATTGTTTGCATTAATATATGTTTCTGGGTAAAACCAGCAAAAAAATCGCGGCCTGAAGTTCATCCTTAAAAGCACGCTTTCCCATACGCTTAGCAAGAAAGGCGTAGATAGCGAGTATTCTGATAGATAATCATTGTAACGCCTTAGGTCTAATGTACTCAATTGTCCAAATTTTATGAAGTCTATCCGCAAGTCCGCAAGTTAGACCAATAATACGCGTATGTGGCTTGAAACTGCTATCAAAAATTTTACAAAATTTCAGCTTGTTCAGACTTTTTGGTTGTAAAGTTAAGTCGATTTAGTTCGGTAAGCCTGCAGACTCCATCACTTATCACCGAATTGAACGATTGGTCTATCTGAGGACGTATGGCATGAGTACATTTAACCACTGCATAAAGGAGAGCAGTTATAGTGTAACGTCACCTGGTTTGAGTTATGTAAGAAACAACGCGAGTTCAAACGGATGACTGTAATATAAATCCCCCGATATTTACTGTTGATGCGAATTAGTATGTTTGTAGTAAGCACAAGCAGAATTAACTTATTTTAGTATGCATTAAGGTAGTGAGCTAGAACACGCACGACTGATTCACACTGCCGTATCTGTTAATTTCTCGGAAGCCTGGATCCATATAACTGCCATACTAAAATGACTCATCTTGAGCCTTAGAACAAATACGTTGATTGCGACAAGGCTTATTAATAATTTTTATTAATGTTATTGATAATCCGAACAGATTACACAAAAGCATTAACTTAATCATCAACTTTTACCACTGTTGCTACCGACGCCAATTGCTGTTGACGGTTCCGTTGGAGTCAAACTTTCCATGCCACGAAGCAACTGTTCTTCAGTCAAAACATCAACTATCACGTCAGAAGATTGATCATCACGGCCAAGAAGCGGTACTCTACGCTCAGTAATTAAAACAGGGGCCGCACCTTCCTCAGGTTCATCAACCTCAACATTTTTTTGTATAGAATGTATGAGGCCCTCGCGCACATCGTCAGCTGCGATTGTCCCACTCGCAATTTCACGTAACGCAACAACTGGATTTTTATCGTTTTCTTTCTCGACGGACATAGGACTACCACTAGCAATAGAACGGGCTCTGTGTGCAGCTAATAGTATTAGTTCGAAGCGGTTGTCTACTTTAAGAACACAATCTTCCACGGTTATTCGTGCCATTCTGAAACACTCATTTAAATTTTAAATATTCACTCTAGTCACTTCACGATGTGATGCGAAAGTAATTAAAATAAGCACCACTACTTTAACATTTTTTTTATAATAAAGAACCAAATTTATGACTTGTCAAAAGGTTGTAAGTTATAGTACTTAAATAACAAAAATTTTACAACCTTTTTAGATTATACTTAAACTTCTTACTATTATATTGTCAAGTTGTATGAAATGTTGGTAACAAACCATTTTAAGCAATTTCACGCAAAAATTATCAAAAAAATGTTTTTAAGTTAAAAGGTTAGGTTATTTTATTTTATTATTAATTTTAAGTATATTACACATGTTACAGCATTAGTTCTGTAACATTCACTACATACGATTTCAGACGATTTGTTTATAAAGTTCAGGTCTGACAACATTATCATGTCTTAGTTAATGTGGTTGTGGATATAGCTGTGCATCATGTATCCGGCAAAAGTGATGGTGTCTATTTGTTGTTCTCGCGTTGCAAATATTTATTCTGCCTCAGCATTATCTATGTATCCTAGCTATACGCGCACTCAAACTAATTAACATAATACGTATATTTTTTTGGTAATTAAAAATTAAAATTCTTGGAAAAGTTCACACATTATTTGCAAAGGTGATTAATGCATTTTTATCAATCTGAGAAAATCGCGCTTTTTGTCGACGGTGCTAATTTATATGCCACGGCAAAGTCTATCGGCTTTGATATAGATTACAAACGACTGCTGAAGCAATTTAGCCACAAGAGTCATTTGGTACGTGCCTTGTATTACACAGCATTAGCAGAAGACCAAGAGTACTCTTCAATTCGCCCGTTAATAGATTGGCTAGATTACAACGGCTACACTATGGTAACTAAACCAACTAAGGAATTTATGGACGCTAGTGGTCGTAAGAAGATTAAAGGTAACATGGACATAGAACTAACTGTAGATGCGATGAAGCTGGCTCCAAACCTTGACCACATTGTATTATTTACAGGTGATGGTGATTTTCGTGCTCTCGTAGCAGCCTTACAAGAAATGGGAAAACGAGTTAGTGTTGTTTCGACTTTGCAAACTCAACCAGCAATGGTTGCAGATGAACTTCGTCGTCAAGCCGATCAATTTATTGATTTGGCGGATTTAGAAAACGTCATTTGCCGCGATCAAGACGCACGTCAACCTCTTCCAAAGCAACCTACAATACCGGTCGCACGCCCAAATGTTCGTCCATCCACTCCAGGGCCTGTTCGATTTGAAGATATTACTGATGATTTTACTGATAATTTATAAAAATTCGTATATATATATAGCTTAGATTTTGATATCACTATTTGACTTAATAGCTACTACTATTTGTGTAACATATTGTTAATGTTTAATGTACCGCAACCGAAACGTTCATGTAGACTATGCCCTCGGCTAGTAGAGTTTCGTGAAGAATGTCAACGAAATCATCCCGAGTGGTTCAACGGTGCAGTACCATCTTTTGGTTCACCTTTTGCCCGACTGCTTATTGTTGGCCTTGCCCCTGGCATGAATGGAGCTAACCGTACTGGCAGACCGTTTACCGGTGATTACGCAGGAGATCTGCTTTACAAAACTTTATTTGATAATGGGTTTGCCCAAGGTGTGTATCGAGCGGAGCCGAATGACGGGTTTGCGCTCGTTGATTGCATGGTTACAAACGCAGTAAGATGTTTGCCACCACAAAATAAGCCAATTGCAGCCGAGATTAACACCTGCGGAACTTTTTTAGCGGCACAAATTTCTGCCATGCCTTATTTAAAAGCAATTTTAGCGCTTGGTAACATTGCCCATTACGCAACCGTTGTTTCTCTTAATCATAAGAGATCTGAGTTCAAATTTGGTCACGGCTTATGCCACAATTTAACTGGAAATATAAATCTTTTTGATAGTTATCATTGCTCACGCTATAATATCTACACTGGCCGCTTGACGGCAACGATGTTTGAGGACATTTTTCGAACTATTTCAAAGTATCTTCGCAGCTAATAAATTTCACGTTAGCTGTATGCAACACTGTTGCAGTTTTGAAAGTATTGCATCATACCTGTTACTTAACTCGCAAACCGTCTCAGTTGTTACTGAGTAGATACCTTAACTTTGCACAAATCTGGATATTATATAATTGCGCCTTTCCACTTTCAGTGATTCCGCCATGGACTTATTTCGCAGCACTGAATCTGCTATGACCGATGCGATAACTCCTTCATTACGCCTCGGCGTAACCGGATTATCACGCGCTGGTAAGACAGTTTTCATCACTGCATTCGTACACACATTAACCAGTGCAAGCGCATCACCGAGTTTGCCATTGGAGCATTTAAAGGGATTTCGAGCTTTCTTAGAACCACAACCTGATGATGACATACCACGGTTTGCATATGAGCAACATTTGAAAATGCTTCAGAACGATGTTCCAGACTGGCCAGAAAGCACACGTCAAATCAGCCAGTTGCGCCTGACATTAGAGTGGGAAGCTAGTGATACGTTAAGACGGCTAGCTGGTTTTCCTAAACGCTTGCATGTTGATGTTGTTGATTATCCAGGAGAATGGTTGCTTGACCTTAGTTTGCTAAATCAAAATTACCAAACATGGTCACGTGAGATCAATATGGCAGCAGCTCGCCGTTCGCCTGATGAACATACTCAAACTTGGCTTAATTTTATCCAATCACCAACACTAAGAGATATCGCAGACGAGCAAATCGCTATTGAAGGTGCGCAAAAGTTTACCAATTATTTACGTTCAGTCAAAAAACATAACAAGTATGCACAATTTATTAGTCCAGGTCGTTTTTTATTGCCCGGTGAATTTGATGGTTCTCCATTGTTAACATTTTTTCCGTTGTGCATTAACGATACAATAGATGAGCCAATTCGACCAGGAACACTTGGTGCACTTTTGTCAAAACGGTTTGAAAGTTATAAACAGCAAGTTGTGCGCCCTTTTTTTGAACGCCATTTCAAATCTCTTGATCGCCAAATTGTTTTAGTTGATGTTTTAGGAG
>JABSQE010000016.1 GCA_013214245.1 Hyphomicrobiaceae bacterium | reverse complement strand
TCGAGGGTGTGAGTTTATTGCTTGGTCAAGGGCGCAAAGACGATTCTGGTGATTATACTGAAGGTGCAGGCTTAGACACCACCGCTATCAACACAATTATTAATTTTCTTCAAGGCAAACAAGATACTCGTTCAGCAACATTAAATGTTCTGAGAAATTTGATTGGCACCGATAGGCTTGGCCGTGAAGGTGTTGAAGAGCTACGGGAAATTGATGAATTACTCCAAGCAGCGGGCTTTAATGAAGATCGTGTAGTTATCGATCCATCTGTAGTTCGCGGGCTTGAATACTACACTGGTCCTGTGCTTGAGGCTGAGCTGACATTTGATGTGAAAAATGAGCAAGGACAGACATTACGTTTCGGATCGGTCGGCGGAGGCGGTAGATATGATGATCTTGTAGCCCGCTTTACAGGACAGAAAATCCCATCAACAGGCTTTTCCTTCGGAGTCTCTCGACTTCAAACTGCCTTGTTGATGAGAGGCTACCATAACGAACATTGCACTCTTGGTCCTGTAATTGTTTTAGTTATGAATCACGGAGAACTAAGTCGTTATCAACAGATAGTACAACAATTACGTGCTGCAGGCATACGATCAGAAATGTATATTGGTACATCAGGCATGAAAGCACAGATGAAATATGCCGACAAGCGCGGCGCTCCATGTGTAATTATCCAGGGTGATATTGAGCGTGCAACGGGTAAGATACAAATCAAAGACCTCATTGAAGGGGCAAGAATGGCAGAAGAGGTAACCGAATTTAAAGATTGGCGCGAATTACGTCCTGCACAATTCTCAATCTCGGAAAATGAACTAGTTGCTGCCGTAAAAAACGTAATTGCTCGTTACGAAGCAAACCCATCACTGCGAAGCAGGAGCAATAGAGATGTCGGCTGAAACAGCCCGCAAATTTCAGGCGTTGGAAGATCAAGCGCGTAACATACTTAACATTTTTTGTACAGCTCATTATGAAGCAGTAGCACCGTCCATTATCCAACCAGCTGACATATTTCTTGATGTCGTAGGTGAAGACTTACGCAACCGAACGTATGTGTTTACTGACCCTGAAGGTGCGGAATTGTGCCTGCGTCCAGATTTAACAGTGCCAACATGCCGTTTGCACTGGCAACGTTATAATAGCACTAGCGCAACTAGACGCTATTGCTACAATGGGTCTGCTTTCCGTTTCCAACCAACTGGAAGTGCTTCGACCAATCCGCGTGAATTTCGTCAAGCTGGGATCGAATATTTCGGCAGCAAACAATACGAAGTTGCGGAATCCGAGATCTTGGCACTTATTATTAAAACTTTAAAATCTGTAGGCTTGCAAGATTTTGAAATACGAATTGGTGATGTTGGAATTTTCGATACGCTACTTAACACGCTTGATATACCTGCACGCTGGCGTCAACGACTTAAAATGCAGTTCTGCCGACCAAATGCTTTTCGAACAGCACTTGAAGAGTTGTCTTCACGGCCAGCTGCGGTTCTACCAGGCGTCCCTGAAGATTTGATTCGTGACTTGAGTAACGCAAAATCGTCAACCGCTGAACAAATTATTTTTGATTATTTGGGACATCATAAAATAGAGTTTATAGGCGCACGTACAATCTCTGAAATAGCTCAAAACCTTACCGCAATGGTTGAGGATGCGAAAAGAGATCCGATATCGGTCACCACACGTGAACTACTCGAAGCCTATCTTGATGTTGAAGCTCCAGTAAGAGCCGCAGGTGCCCGTATGCGAGACCTTTTACAAGCATCAGGTCTTAGTTTATCAGGAGCGTTAGATATTTATGATCGTAGGATTAAGAATTTTACAGCTGCTGGTATCGATTTAAGTAAACTTTATTTTTCTGCAAACTTTGGGCGGCGTCTTGAATACTACACTGGCTTTGTATTCGAAGTTCACTCTCCATCGATAGATGCCGACACACCAATTGCAGGTGGCGGACGTTATGACAAACTTATGCGGGCAGTTGGTGCGACGGCGGATGTACCAGCAGTCGGTGCTATGATACATACTGAACGACTGTTACATGTTGTCGAGGGAAATCTTTTATGAACAAGAATCTCGTTATTGGAGTACCATCTAAAGGTCGTCTTTCGGAACAGACATGCGAGGCTTTCGCCAAGGTTGGGTTACATATATTAAAAATTGGAAGCAAGCGTGGATATCGAGGTGAAATCGAGGGCATAATCAATTTAGAAGTTTCGTTCATCTCAGCAGCTGAGATTGCCAACTCGCTAATAACGGGCCGAATACATCTTGGTGTCATTGGTGAAGATCTAATCCGCGAAGAAATCATAGGTGCTAACGATCGAGTAAAATTTCTAAGAAAACTCAATTTTGGTCATGCCGATGTTGTAGTTGCTGTACCTGACTGCTGGATTGATGTACGACGAATGCGTGATGTCGAGAGTGCCGCTCAAACTTATCGCCGACACCATCATCGTCGGATAAGAGTAGCAACAAAATACATGAACCTGACCCGCCAGCATTTTATTCACCATGGTATTAGTGATTACCGTATCGTTGAAAGTCTAGGTGCTACAGAAGGTACACCAACAAGCGGGAAAGCCGATATGATCGTAGACATAACTAGTACAGGTGAAACGCTAAAAGCTAACAATCTTCGTATCTTAGACGGTAACGACGGTGTCATTTTAAGATCAGAAGCAAATCTCGTAGCCTCAAATACTATTAAATGGATTCCCGAAACTCGTGAAATCGAAAATGAAATTCTATCTCAATTTGATCTGAAATAGAAAGATATACTGGCAAAACCTTAGAAATTGATAATATCAGGGTCGCATCCAGATATGTTTATATAGCTTATTGATGATATCTTAATACGAAGTGCAATTCACTAATAGTATTAGTTCACTGATAAATTTCTTGTCATTTTTGAAAAACTATTTTTTTTACTCTTGAAATACTAAATTAAGATTAATGAAATGCATAACGGCGTACCCTTCGCTTAAGCGATACAAATTTTGGTGCCGAATGAATTGACCAAAATCAAGTTTAGCTATGCGTCATGGTAAAACACCTAAACACTGGAATTTTCATTCAAACATTGCAAAGTAAATTAAATATACGTATTGTATTGGAAAGCATCAATATCTGACTTTCTGTTTTCTGGACTAGTATTTTACAACGAGAGCCTTGTGAAAAAGCATATTGACATGACTAAAGCAGAAATTAGTGAAATCATAGAGTTGGCATGGTGTGATCGCACCTCATTCGATATGATTTTGTGCCAGACAGGCCTTTGTGAAAAACAAATAATAAAAATCATGCGTCGTGAGCTTAAACCTAAAAGTTATCGGAACTGGCGTGAGCGGGTATCTGACAATTATGAAAAACGTTCCATTCGCATGCGACAAGAAAGATTATAATCTCATATCTTATGGTCGTAATATCATCAATGATTAAATGCTGACTCAGATCACGTTATTTCTTATGTAGGAGATTAGGCATCACTCGAAAGTACCTTGCACTCACCTTTGTAATAAGGTTATGAGACACTATCATTAACAAACGAGTATTTAAAAAGTTAATCTATAATAGTTTTTGATCACTCAACTTACGCTATAATATCTTTTAATATTGCTACTGTAAATCCATAACTCTTATTGCTGTCAAGCATTACATTAAAAAAGAGATATAGTTTAGATAGAATTTTAGGCACTTCTAACGAACAGTCTTTAGGTTGCCTCTGTTGAAAGAAAACCAACTTAATGTAATGCTCAGTTGAAATTAAACTTTGCAAACACGTAGCTTGACGTTGTTCAAATCATTAAAAAATAAAAATATACTATTTTTCAGAGTGATAACTAGTTTTATGAAAAGTAGATCTTGGTTTTTCGCTAAGTGTCTCTTTTCGTATATCGTTAGCTTGTACGCGTTCTCTTATTATAAAGAATTCAAACTGAAATATTACCGGTCTAGTATAGGCAACGCAATGTAATAAATTGTATTCGAAAATATTTCAATTGCAGATAATAATAAAAATAGAAGTAAGTTTTTTTAATTTTAATTAAAATTCCATATGCCCACAGCGCTTTTAAACTAAACATTTCCAAATGTTACATCACTAAACAGCGAATGGCTTCACCACTTTACATTTGCTTTTGTTTGAAACTTTTTAGGAGAGTTTCAAACAGCGCCAAAAGTTTTCTGAAATCTACTAATCAACTTTTTATGTATTAATATTTGGAAAACTAGATTCGCGCATCACTCATCTATACCCTCTTGTCAAAAGCCTAGACTGAAGCGATCTAGAGCATCTTCAAAGCGCCGTATATAGTAGTTAAAATCAATAGCTACTGCTGCACCATGTCGCCAATCAAATGCTGCAGAAAGAGACTTATACCAGATTATGCCAAAAAGTAATTACAGGTTTACTTATTTGAAGCTTTTCCCGACCTTTCTTACCATTTTATGGTCGCAACCATTAGAGCGCCTTAAATTAGGATTTAATTGAACGTGTACTTTACTAAAATGATAAAATTGTATACGAGTAAATTAATTATTTTTTTTTGCGCGCGTGATTTTTCGCTTTAGGCCAACTTTAATATAAGTCCTGTAATTATCTGGTTAGTACTGACGGAGTAGCTCCACAACCATCACTTGATCTACATACTCTCTTCCTAAAGTGCCTACAATCATTCCTAGCCGATTTTGCAGAGGAAAATAGACTTATTTTTTATTGACTTAATAATATTGTTGCAAGTATCTGATAGGTTTTAGATGAAAATTGGCAGCTGAGCATTACGATACTGACTCTAGATTTTAAAGTGCTTTTATCCTTTACAACTTATTTAACAACTTAGTCTTTGTAAAGTTCCTCACTAATCGCCAACATTGCCTTATCTGATTTACCACAAGCGTGATTACGATAAATATTGCTGATAAGGCAGTGCAAAAAAATTGCTAACGATGGCAATTTTTTACCATGGTTTTACCAAGTTATCAGTAATTGTTAGCTTTACGACGCTATCACCTTTCCAAAAGGTGTTTGGAAAACAACCTCATAAGGCTACCACTACTAGCAAATTTAGAACTCTAGTAAGAGAATAAGTAATTATTGTGGCACCTTAGTTAGGAGCATTACTAAAAAAAAATAGTGCTAACATCGCGCTTTTTTGATCATTGAGCTAAAATATTGTATGTATTTTAATAATTAAATACACATTTAGAAAACTAAAAGTTAGGTTAACATCACGCATAGCCATGTGAATAAAATGCTGATAAAAGGACAGCAAACATGACCGTTAATCACAGAGCACAGTCGTTGATAGAATATACAATCTTAGAAACTTAAGAGTGTTTCAGAAGGTATAGCGTTAATATCCGTGGCATGATCTTTATCAGATAAAGTGCCTTCACCAGTGTATAATGTAATTGAAACTGACAAGCCGATGTATTGCGAGCTACTGACGACAGGCCAGCTAAAAGCTAAAGTTAATTTTGCTCACCATTTTAAAAATATGAATGAGTGCTTTCCGGGTAATGTCTACAGCTTTTGGCTACGTTTACAGAATTGTGATCTAAAGAAACCCATCAATTATGCTGTAAAATTTTGATATGCAAGCAATCATTTACGTTTTAAGAAAGGCTAGATGGCCTTTAACTCGAGTACACATTCAATTATCTGCATCGAATAGTTATTCCAGACGAAAAAAGCCGGTAAAATTAACTTACCAAGTAGATCCTAATATATAAACAAGCTTGCACTTTTTTAAAAAAATATTGGAAATGTTTGCTAAAATTAAGATGATGACAACTTTCCTCAATCCGAAAAACATTAAACTAACGACTTTGCAGGGATATTACGGTTATTAACCTTAAAGTACGAGAAAAAAAGTAGACAATAAAAGTAACTACTTCGTGCAGAACGTTGTTAAAGACTAAAGTTTTTATGCCAAGTTCGCGCAATTACCGTTTAAAGTGTTCAACATAATTTAAAAAATAATTGTTGATTTTGTGTTATCTTGTGTTTTGAAAAACTAATTGTATAGTATCGAGCTGCAAAGCCTTGATATTAAGTTAATATATCTCTAACCTTAACAAATCAACAACATCATCGTTTAAAGCTAAATCATATTATATAAAGCCTACGAAAACCGGCGTTTCGTCCTCAAGAGCTTTGGATTATATAACTAGCGCAACCGAAATATCCAGCCCTTGAAGACGTATCTTAGAGACAATCGACCAGGAAAAGCCACTCACTGTGATTGCTTTAGCGATCTCACTTCCTGAATTTTGATGTTTAGTGTTGGGAAGTTTCCGAAAATAGATCGTTAAAAGGTTCAATCTAATTTTTTGAAACATTTCCAAATTAGATACAATGTGGCAACAATCAAAATGTACAACCTTTTAAGACGGTACTAGAGACAAACATTGAGCTAATATTACTTTTTTACTGAAAATTTAGATCAAGATCTTAAATCAGAAATTATTTTGCATGCGTTTAACATAACTTTAGCTTAGATAGCGTGGTATATTCATATTATTAGACGTCATCGACATAAATTTAAACTAACCCATAATTTCTGAATTAAAGCTATTCATTCTTACAATAATTTGACAAATTTCATAACAATTTGCTTCAGCCGATAAATACCTAGCAACATGTCTGAATAAAGTATTGGCTATATCTTGCACTGCCTTTCTACACGAAATGAATATAGATGGCAGATGTATTTCACTCGTACTCCCTCAGAGAATCATGATGACTACATTTTAAAACTATTCGAAGCGCAAATGATCGTTGTAATCTCACTCTGATTCATTTCGTACTATAGAAATAGAGTTTTATTGCTAGCTTTGTAGTCGGTTGAATTAACAGAAGTTTGCTCATATTAGTTGTTGGCTTTCTGTGGTAAACCTTGCTTAGAACTAATAGTTAGACAATAAATATCCTTGAAATCTGTTACGTCCGTGCATAATAGTTATTAAAAAAGTGAAAACCGTAAGAACTTATCTGTACATATGGAAATATTAACTTTAAGTGTTACGGATAATTGAAAGGTGTTGAATTTGAATGGCATTAGACTAGCCATAGTTGTTGCAGTTGCCGAAAATGGGGTTATTGGGAGGCTTGGAGAGTTGCCATGGCGTATTCCATCTGACTTGAAGAGATTTCGTGAAATTACGTTAGGTAAGCCTGTAATTATGGGACGTAAAACCTTTCAATCCATAAAAAAAAAACTTGATAAGCGTAGCAACATAGTTATAACGCGCGATGCTTGTTTGAAAGTTCAAGACGCTAAAGTCGTTACGACAATAGACGAGGCAGTTGCTTCTGCCTTTGCTATAGCAGGGCGTGATAGTGTTGAAGAGGTGATGGTGATTGGTGGAAGCCAGATCTACTCCTCTTTAATTGAGAGTGCTGACCGTATATATCTGACGCGAGTGCATGGTAGACCAGAGGGAGATACTTACTTCCCAAAGTTAGTAAATGAGCTATGGTCTCAAACAGCCTATGAAAAACTTTCGTGTTCTGAATGGGATGAATACGATGCAACTTCTTACATATTAGACCGTTGTACTCACCGCGATCAATCCAAACGAGTTGCTTGATTGTAATATATGTTGTTCTTAAATATTACAATATCTAGATAAGATAGATAGGGCTTTTTAACAGCAAGTATGGTTGAGTAGACTAAAAAGTTAGTATAAAAAGAAATTGTCTTGATTCTGAAGCTGCAGTCTTGAATGACATGTTGATAATTTGATCATATCTCGGTACCTATCGCCGTAAAATCTAGGTGTATACAATAAAACGCGTTTACGGAGACGCATCGAAACATTGCACTGAACACAACCAATGTTTGGTGTGAACACAAAATTTACCCGGTTAGGGCTTGTACACAACGACAGGTATGGAAGGCGGCTTGAATGTCTTGGAATAATGACAGCCAAGGTGGCTGGAAAAGTGGTGGTATTAACGGTGGCGGTCCGTGGGGGCAGGGTCCGCGCAGCGGAAACCAACAAC
>JABSQE010000159.1 GCA_013214245.1 Hyphomicrobiaceae bacterium | reverse complement strand
TGTACTATAAACGGTATTGGTGAGCGTGCTGGAAATGCAGCACTTGAGGAAGTAGTGATGGCGATCAAAACTCGTGCTGACGATTTTCCATACGAATTAGGCATAAATACGGAAATGCTACTGCGCGCTTCAAAACTGGTTTCAGCAGCGACATCATTTCCTGTACAGTATAATAAAGCTGTCGTAGGCAGAAACGCTTTTGCTCATGAAAGCGGCATCCATCAAGACGGTATGCTTAAACATACACAAACCTACGAGATAATGACACCTGAATCTGTTGGTGTCAGTAAATCATCATTAGTAATGGGCAAGCATTCTGGACGCAATGCATTCCGATCAAAGCTGAAAGATCTTGGGTACGAGCTAAGCGATAATAATTTTGAGGATACTTTTGAGCGGTTAAAAACTTTAGCTGACCGAAAAAAAGTTATTTATGATGAAGATATAGAAGCGCTAGTTGATGAGGGAATAGCGACGTGCCACGATCGTATAAAAGTAGTATCGCTAACAGTAATAGCTGGAACATCAGGACCGCAATCTGCAACCCTGACCCTTGATGTTAAAGGACTTCACAAAACTGCACAGAGCTCTGGGTATGGTCCGGTTGATGCAACATTTAATGCCATTCAAGCTATAGTTCCTCATAATGCAACGCTAGAACTTTATAAAGTTAACGCAGTAACCGAGGGCACTGATGCGCAGGCAGAAGTTTCTGTGCGTCTTTTTGAGCAGGATGGTTATACAGCCACATCTCGATCAGCTGACCCAGATACCCTCGTTGCATCCGCAAAGGCTTATGTAGGTGCGCTGAACAAGCTAATATTAAAACAAGGACGTGGTAAATCGGCCCAGCGATATGTCGAAGATTCTAACCAGTTGTCCGGCCCATGACTGTTAAATAGATATACTTCTACAATTAATAGTTCAAACCTTACTGAAAATATGTGAAAGATCCTTATATAAATTCAATCCATCTGCCCACGGCCAATATTCGCTTAAGAACCTAACTGATGGGCCATACACCTTGATTTATAGAGTTTTACACGACTCATGATTTGCTGGGTGGGAAAACTACTACAAAACAAAAACTAATATTTAGGATATATAAATTTCGTATTTTTAGGATTAGAGCCCATATGATAGCAGGGATTAATTCAGTATTCTCTGACGATATAGCCATCGATCTTGGTACGGCAAGTACTATACTCCAAGTTACCAATCACGAACTGGTGCTAACTGAGCCAACTGTTGTTGCAATTCACAATAGAAATGGCATTCGTGAAGCTCTAGCCGTTGGCAACCGAGCTAAACAGATTTTAGGACGAACACCCGAGATGATAGAGGCTATTCACCCACTGAGAGATGGAGTTATTGCCGATTTAATCGTGACCGAAGAAATGCTTTGTCAGTTAATAAGAAAAATCAAGACACGATTCTCTTTTCGTAGACCAAGAATTCTAGTTTGCATACCACCCGGAGCAACAACAGTAGAAAGGCAGGCAGTTTACGACACAACATTTTCAGCTGGTGCCCGTAAAGTCTACCTGATTGAAGGACCCGTAGCAGCAGCTTTTGGAGTTGGTCTAGACGTTAATCAAGAAAAAGCTACGACTGTTATCGACATTGGCAGTGGAACTACTGACATTGTTGTGATGTCCGCCGGCGGAATACTCTTAGCGCGATCTCTACGCTGTGCTGGTAACGTTATGAACGAAGCAATTATTCATTTTATACGTAGAAAACATCAAATGCATATTGGCGAAAGAAGCGCCGAAAAGATTAAAATTCATGTAGGAGCAATGCTCACCGTTAAAAAAGAGAGTTCTACTGAAATTCGTATAAGAGGTTTAGACATTTGCAATGGAAGATCAAAAAACATTGTTTTAAGTCAGACTGATATCATTGATGCTTTAAAAGGTCCTGTTGAAAAAATAACAGAATTTGTTAGACGCTCCATTGAAGACCTGCCTTCTGATATTATAGAAGAAATATTTGACAATGGTATTTATCTCACAGGGGGTGGTGCCAATATGAGTTCTATAGATACTGAATTAGAAAAAAGACTTGAAGGTATCGGAATAACTGTACCCGAAAACCCGATGTACTGTGTTATAAAAGGTATGGCTTCTGTGCTAAAAAACCTGAAATACCATAATCATCTTCTAATTAAACCTTAGAAATAGATACTTAATTATAATGGAAACAATATTGATTTCAGAAATCATCTAAAGGAAAATTTAATTTTTGAGTTAGTTTTTTACAGCAAGGAATTGAATACCCGTTTAGGTCTCAATTCGCCATTAGTGAAATCCACAATAGCCAATAACTTACCCTTGCTAGTAGCATAGGCTCTTCCATTGAGGGTCTGATTATTACAGTTACTAACAACTACACATTGTCCACGTGCGATGCGTTCCGCCAAAATTGAAGGCAATTCAAAACGTGGTAAACCCTTGAGAATAGTTTCGACGGGAAGCATAATAGACTTGCTTAATTTTGAAATATTAACACTATCTTTGTAATTCTTAGCTGAACACTCAAGATCATCTAAAGTCCATGCATCCTCTTCTACAAATGGTCCAACTCTAATACGCCTCAAACTCTTCACATGACCAAAGCAGCCAAGTGAGCGCCCAAGATCACGTGCAATTGCGCGTATATAAGTGCCTTTCCCACATACAATTTCAAAAACTGCTTCTTGATTATTCGGTATTTCTACTATTTGTAGTTGTTCTATGAAAATCTCACGTGCCATGAGATGAGGTTTCTTACCAACGCGTGCAAGATTATAAGCACGATCACCAGCTACCTTGATTGCAGAGAACTGTGGGGGTATCTGCATAATCGCTCCAATAAATTGAGGTAACCTCAAGGCAATATTCTGATAAGATGGAAAGAAATCTGATCTTTGGATTATTTTACCTTCTGAATCATCCGTGCTGGTTTCAACACCCCAATGAATCGTGAAACGGTAAGCTTTTTTACTCTGCATAGCAAAGGAGATCGTTTTAGTTGCTTCTCCAAGTGCAAGAGGCAATATCCCAGTTGCTAGGGGGTCAAGAGTTCCAGCATGACCAACCTTTCGAGCATTAAAAAGACGCTTTACATTATACACTGCAGCAGCAGAGGTCATACCTGCAGGCTTGTCTAAAACCAACCATCCATTAATTATATGTCCTGTTCTGGTGCGTGCCATATTTCACTTTAAGTAATTTGCATCTATCAGATAGATCACATCTCAAAATATCAACTAGACATACTAACACTCGAACATATTTTGCGTTTATTCAATATCTTGGCGAACCTTAGAACTATTTAAAAGAGCATTTATACGCACCATTTCATCAAACGTATCATCTGTTCGAAAACGAATGTCTGGTGCAAATTTAAGAGAAACTGCGCGAGCGACCTCGCTACGAATAAATTTTCGATTCGTATTCAAGGCCTTGATAATATGATTCATATCACCACCACCGAGTTTTACGACATATACTGTAGCTACCCTGAGATCTGAACTCATGCTCACCTGTGCGATGGTAATAATATTTGATGTTAAAGATACGTCGTGCATTTCTCCACGGATCAACATTTCTGACAGTTTGTGTCGTACAAGCTCTCCCACTCGTAATTGGCGGTGCGAAGGAACGGAGCTGGTTAATCTTCGTTCGAAATTATGGGCTGACATATAAGATATCCCTTAAGTTTGAAGATGATACTAATGCTTAAACATACACCATCTCGATAACTGTTTTCACTTTTTCTTAAGGATCAAGATATTTTCAGTAGCTATATATGGACTGTTAAGTTAACTTAGCAATAATTTCTAGTATTATATCTGCTTTAACCTTAGCAGTATTGTTTAATTATTCAGCATTTGCAATATTTACTATTACTTTCTTTATCAAATGATGTTATTAAATAATCGTTGATTTATTCGACTATAGCGATAAACGGTCATCACAATAAGCTTATCGGACCCGGGGGCGGTACCCGGCGCCTCCACCAAAGTCCATAGTTAGTTTGTTTTATGGACTTTGAAGGGGGCGAAATAGGATCGACGAGGGTGTAAAAGATGTGCTTTTGCTCGGCATGATACCACCGTTATCGGGTCTCTTAATAGTTGCAAACGACAACTATGCTGAGCCACAGGCCATTGCTGCTTAAGCGATGTCTTACGGTTCGAATTAAGTCCTAAGCGTTAAGCATGCTTAGGCGGGGTTCGGCAAGCACCTGGCAACAGAAGCCTGCCACAACAATGTCCCGAATGTAATTATATTTCAGTCAATCTGGTCAACTTATTAATATTTAAAATGTCTCTTTATAAGAAAAGCTTGTTGATAGTGTACTTTGCAAATGACCTACCTATTTCATATTTAACTTATATGCACGATAAAATATCCGTAAAGAATTAGATGTGATAGTTATGCACGCGGGTGTGCTGCATCATAAATCGCAAGCAATCGGTCGCGTTCGACCTCTGTGTAACACTGGGTAGTTGACAGTGAAGCATGACCTAGAAGCTCTTGTATTTGACGCAAATCGGCGCCTTTTTCAAGCAGATGTGTTGCGAAGGAATGGCGTAACGTATGCGGTGTGGTGTTGTGAGGCAATTCCAAGGTCTCACGCAGTCTAACAATCGCTAACTGAATAGCACGTGCTGAAAGACGACCACCCTTTACACCAACGAATAACGGTTTTGATCCAACTAATTTATATGGACAAAGCTTGATGTAATTTTGGATTGCGCTCGAAACAATTGGTAACACGGGAACTAAGCGTTCCTTTCTGCCCTTGCCGATAATCCTTAAAGTATCACGCCCTAGTATTGGTGCATTTTCAAAAGTTATTGAGAGAGCTTCAGATATACGAAGTCCGGTACCATATAAAAGTAATAAAACAGCTGCGTCACGCGCCGCAACCCAGTCGAATTTTGTATCATAATTTGTTTGCACAAGGTCTTTAGCCTTATCAACGGTAAGAGGTTTGGGAAGCGATCGCGGGATTTTTGGCAAAATTATTTTTTTGATGCCTCTATTTATTAGGATATCTTCAATTTCAAGCCAGTAAAAAAAAGTCCGTAACGCAGATAAAGCTCTTGCTAGAGATTTACTTGACACTCCCTGTCCGCGACGAAATGCCATGTAAGCTCGAAATGTACGGCTATCGATCTTATTGAGATCCGTCATAACAACCGATCTGCCAAGTGTAGAACGTAAGTATTGCAGGAATTGTCTGATATCACGGGAGTACGCATCACAAGTATTATCTGAATGGCCACGATCTTTATTGATATGAATTAACCAAGTATTTATTATACTTGTTAGTTGAGTATTACTGTAATATGTGCTTGTTTTATTTACCATGCGATCTCCAAACTAACTGCCAAATATCTACTAAAAAGAATCTGGACATGCAGTATAGGATTTTTACCCTTTTTTCTTAACTTATCGTTAAATCTTATGATAAAGTGGAATAAACAATTTATATCGGCCTGTTATTTCTGAACGTTTATACTTATTTCTAAACTACTTATAGCTCATACTACTCGACACACTCTCATAGCCAGGTATGTCTGAAAATTGCTATGAAAATTTCTTTCAGAAATCTATTTTGAGCACCGGCTTGTGCTATAAATATTATTAGAATTGACTGGAGCGATAAATAAGACCTAATTTTGATTTCAAATATACTACCATTCAAATAAGATTTTAAATTATTTAAGTGTAAGATGACACCCTTAACATTTAATACTGTTTAGTTAGACAAGGATGGAAAATTGTGCTGAAATTTATAAATAATATGTAAAAGGAACTGGCGCGTAGCCAAAAATAATAATGCTATAACTAACTAGTATTCTCGCAATCTCATAGTTATTAAAACTTTTAAACAAGTTGTCTCCATACCAACTTTGCTAGCCAAAGAACTGACCTAACTACTAATAAAATAAAAATCTTATCTTACAGAATCCTTTAGATGCGAACGTATACACACTCAATTGAATTATTCAAAGCTCACAGTATTGAGGTGTAATTTTTTATTAACCAAAGCTCTGACATCACAATTACATTACAGAAAGTATTAACTCTTAAGACAAACGCAAATTTTTATCGTTTTTTATGTTTGCTTTATGTCTAACTTAGAGTGTTTGTATTGAAAGGTTAATAAAAATAACCTCCTCAAAATAATACTTGTGTCTAAGATTTTCATCTTAAATCAAAGATTTAAAAAAATATCAATATAACCTAGAACCTACCCTATCCTACCTTCTGTTATATCCACCCTAAATCACGCATGAAACTAATTTTTAAAATCAACTACCGTTAAAGAGAATAGTAAAGTTTACTTTTTTAAAACTTGTTCTCTTATGCTTGAATATTATCCCAATATTAGATTATTCTTAATATTAAATGTTTATATATTTCATAATGTTTTTCTAAAGTTATAAAATTTTTCGCCTATAAGCTAACACATCACCAGTAAAAAGTCGATTGCTTTTAAAGTAATCGTAGACTAGGTGACAACAAAGAGCACTTTAACTGAAAATTCTAAATCATTAGGCATTTCAGTTGAAATCTTACGATTAATCTTTGTAAACCCGAAATTTTACTAATAATTACGTGGCGCATGTAACATATATAATTCTTAAGCGCTGCTAATCCCATCGTTTACTCGTTTAGCGTACTAAATATCAAAATTAAGTTCATTATGGAGTTTGCAACACTTGTGAATGTTATATTTGGTCTCTATCTGTATACATGGTTAACAACAACTGTAGTGTGACCTATAACTATTCAAAGTCATAATCACTAATAGTTTTAAAGCTCTAGTATCTAAAAAGGATATTTACCTGTAAGAGCAAAACGGGAATTAATGGAATACAGGGAATATGTATGGAAAATGTGCTGAAAACAAAACCTCACACCATGATGACATGAACTCTAACGAACCTATTTTTAATATAGGTGGTTAAAAAAAACTGTTTAAAGCAAAATAGTGGTGCTGCAGGGGAGGATTGAACTCCCGACCTCATCCTTACCAAGGATGTGCTCTACCACTGAGCTACTGCAGCTTTTCTTGTAATCAATCTCTAACCTACAGTACTAGATAATTTTAACTACATAAAATCAAACTTTTGTACAGAAAAACAACAAAATTTCAACAAAAAAAATATATATTGCGTAACCCTAATAGGGAATTACAAGTAAATATATATACAACTCTTACTCACAAGCGTACGTGCTATTTCTTAAAATTATACATTAATTTTAAGAATCACTTAGAAAAGCTAGTAACAGGTTGAATTCTACACCTAATGTATTGTTAAAACTAAGTATAATCTACAAGCAGAGACGAACGCTGTAGGTGACAAGACTTTTGTATCTAAAGTCACTTTTACTGCTCAATTCAAACTTGCGTTAGAAAAGTTTGAATTGATATTAAAAGTCAAAAAATGCAAATCTAGTTTCTAGATAAAAAGTTTCAAGTCAGAAATAATATATTTGGTTTTTAATAGCAACATTTATGTCAAATTTCAATAGCACATTATCATTTAATAATTTAAAAACGAATAATTTTCAATAAAGATTGTGCGCGATTTAAAATGAAGTCGTTAACTTAAAAAATCAAAAAGCAAACTTGTTAGCGATTCACATCGCAGCTCATAAGTTATATTATGAACAAATTACATCTAAAGTTTTCCTTGGGCAGATATAAGGATTATAAGGCAAAAAATCTTATTAATAAGCATATAAAACAGTTTGTTTCAGAGATTGCACAAAACTGAGCTCTTTGAGCCTACACAGATTATAAATTAGCACGCAGACCGCTTGTTTTGTCTAAAATCTACTTAAGACTTTATAAGCTACTTATAGTCAGCTTGACATTGTTGGGTTTTTTTACAGTGTCATAACTTTACCAAGTTGTGGAACATACCTCGCAATTATTTTGTGCTAAGTGAATTTTCTCGACATGAGATACATAACTATTTCAAAAACCATTTAATCTAGTTTATTGTTCATACCCTGTGAAACTATTGCTAAAATAGCTATACCGATGAATTGATGTAATAATAACATATAGTTAGGATGACACTAAAAAAGAAGCGAAGGGCACTTTTAGCTGATTAATTACGCGAAAACTATAAGTCACCCATATATCTCAAAAGTGATTAGGTTAGAGTTAGTATCAAATAACTTACTCCTCATAAAAGGACGCGACACAGATGGATCGCATCAAAATCGTTGGTGGTAATAAATTAAACGGTAAAATTTTTATTTCGGGTGCCAAAAATGCTGCTTTGCCATTAATGATTGCAAGTCTTCTAACGCCTGAACGACTTACATTACGTAACGTCCCCAATTTAGCTGACGTAAATTTACTTTGCCGTATTTTACGCAGTCATGGTGTTGATCACTCAGTTGACGGCAAGCGAGTAAATCATATTCAACATTCCGGTGAGACAATGCACTTCACGGCACGCGATATAGTAGACACAACCGCAC
>JABSQE010000158.1 GCA_013214245.1 Hyphomicrobiaceae bacterium | reverse complement strand
CGTACCCTCAACTGTAGGCTCATTTATAAAAACAGGCTGAAAACGCCTTGCCAAAGCTGCATCATGCTCGACATGCTTACGATATTCATCGAGCGTCGTAGCACCAACACAGTGCAGCTCTCCGCGCGCAAGAGCCGGCTTTAAGAGGTTGGAAGCATCCATCGCACCATCTGTCTTTCCAGCTCCGATCAGCGTGTGCATTTCATCAACAAACAGAATAATATTACCATGTTCGTTAATCACTTCTTGGATAATTAGCTTAAGACGTTCTTCAAATTCACCACGATATTTAGCTCCAGCAACGAGCGCACCCATATCTAACGCTAAAATACGCTTATGCTTCAGACTTTCTGGTACATCTTCTTTAACAATACGTAATGAAAGCCCTTCAGCAATTGCCGTTTTACCTACCCCCGGTTCACCTATCAAAACTGGATTATTTTTTGTGCGTCGTAGCAAGACCTGGATTGATCGCCTAATTTCTTCATCGCGTCCAATTACTGGATCAAGTTGTCCTTTTGCTGCATCTGCTGTCAGATCACGCGTATATTTTTTTAGAGCATCGCGACTTTTATCAGAGGATGCGGTATGAACTGAACGGCCCTTACGTGTTTCTTTGATAACGTTTTCTAGAGTCTTCGCACTTACACCTGCATTCAAAAGTATCGTGCGAGCCTCATTCGTTCCCTCAACCAGAATTGCCAAAAGCAGATACTCAGTTGTAACAAAAATGTCGTCTGCCTCTCGCGCTATACCTTTCACTTCATTCAAAACTTTTATCAATTTTGAATCGATGTAAAGTTGTGCATTCCCGCCGGTCACTTTAGGGAATTTGTTAAACACTTGATCAATATCGTACAGAATTCGCTGTAGCTTGCCACCAGCCTGCAATATCAGGTTTGAAGTCAAACGCTTTTGATCGTCCAAAAGCACTTTTAGGAGATGTGTCGCTGAAAGCTGCTGGTGATTTTTATGAGATGCCAAAGATTGCGCAGCTTGAATGAAACCTTTGACCTGATCCGTGTGACAATCGAAATTTAACATCTTACTCTCCAACAACAATTCTTAGCACAACTTAACTCGAATTATTGTGAATGCTTATAGTTTTCTTATTTTAGAAAGCAATCGTGTGACAAATATTAATAATAAAGGTGATAATGCAACAAGCCTCTACATAAAACACGTCTTAAGCTGTTAATTCCCACAACTCAAAGTACGTACCGTAAGTCTCATTTTTGTGAAATTCGATATAATAATACTTAAAACCTATCTTATTGTCTGATTGTCTGATAGATTTTAGAAAATGTATGATTTGGATGTTGGTAGACTGGATGACTACTGGAATAAACACTAACGCAATAATTATAGCAAGGCTCTGACATGTTTTTAAGTATTGTAGTTATTAAAAAATGATGACCTGCTTATTCAATCGGTATCAATGCGTTTTAGCCTTTTAGAACTTAGCGACTATATACAGCGCTAAGACGCAGAAAATACTGTTTGAACCTTCCTGATTATGCACCTGTAATCTAAGGCAATTAGTGTATTTGGTCACTAAAATACAAGTTGGACTAGGACGATACGTTGATAAAATAACAACTCAATTTTAAGCTGACTCGGTGTTAGTAGATAAAGCAATAATATAATATTCCGTAATGAAAATTTAATTTAATATAAAAAGCTTGAAAAACTTGTAAAAACAAAAGATTCCTGAGTTAGTCAATAACCTTTATGATGACTTGTTATGGCCAATTTATTTGCTGCAAGTTACTGATACAAATTCAATTCATAAAACGGCTAATAAACTTAATTGAGCCTAATGCACAATATTTTTTTACGGGGTCGTAAAATATTACCTCGGACATTTTACACTTACTTGTCTTGTAACTAGATACTGAATTAGTGTATTAGACTCAACAAAAATGTGGATGTAGTTTACGCTATGTGCTAATGTAAAACTTTGACATTTACGGAGAGATGGCCGAGTGGTTGAAGGCGCACGCCTGGAACGCGTGTAGGCGGGAATCTGTCTCGAGGGTTCGAATCCCTCTCTCTCCGCCATTGACTACAAACGAACTTTCATATGCCCGAGATGGCATAGCCTCAAAAGCCCAGCATTTGCGGGCTTTTTTGCTTTTTGCAATTGACTTCCTCTCTATAAAAACACCCCGTTTTTCTCTAATTTTCTTCCTATATATGCCCCTTTCCTGAAAAACACCGTACTTGGAAAATCGAAGTACGGAGCTTTTAGTCATGGGAAATCAAGGTTTTGGCAATTGACCAGTTCGCACCAGTCTATGCCTGTCATTCCTCAAAAAGCTTGAAAAAAACACCCTAAACGCTATGCTGAAATCAGAGATTAGAATTAAAATTCAATGTTAGCACTATGATTGTAAAGGTTATTTTAGGAATATTACTGGTATTAATTGTGCTTGTTGCTGCGATCTATTTTTATGGTACATCGCTGCCTCATGAAAAGAGTCATTCTCGGGTGGTTCTTATTAATGCTGCGCCGGAAACATTGTACGATATTGCTATCAACGCAGAAGCACAAAGCTCTTGGCGCAAGGATGTATCCAAAATTACAATGCGCCCAGATCAAAAAAGCTGGATAGAACACACAAATCAGGGTGATATTTTCTTTACTATTTTGGAGGAAAATCGTCCCAACTCTTTCAGCCTTGAATTTAAAGGGCAAGGCTTTGAAGGCACTTGGAAAGGCGAATTCGTTGCCTCGGGCAATGGAACAGAAGTTTCTTTGGTTGAAAATATTTCAATTCAAAATCCATTCTTTAGATCTCTATCAAATTTGATGAAATTCACTGAGAAATTTATGGATCGTTACATACATGATCTTGAAATAGAAGCAGAGAGACGTTAAAATGATGAAAACATGGATTGAAAAAAGAGACTGTGGAAAATCTCCCTATGTTAAGATTTTAGATAAAAAATTTGCTGGAATCCCGCAAGGCTGCAAAATGCTGGTCTCATCTCCGCAAGAAATTGATTCTTTGGTTCGAAGAATTCCGGAAGGCGATACTATTTCTCCTGCAAAAATTAGAGAAACTCTTGCCAAAAAGCATAAGGCTGATGCCACTTGTCCTGTATCGACAGGTATATTTTTGCGTATAGTTTGTGAAGCTGCCTTAGAAGAAAAAAGGCAAGGAAAAACACTTAAAGAAATTACACCATTTTGGCAAATTGACCTTGAGGGTACATCAACAGCAGAGAAACTCAATATTTCTAGAGATGAGATGTTATCTTTAAGACAGCAAAATCAGTAAGACATGCTAGTGCATAGTTCGGAGGAAGTAAATGATCAAACTTTCTAGAATTACATTTGCAGTGGGAAGCATCGCTTTCATCATCATTGGCATCTTGCACACCTATGTTCACTTCGCGGAATTGGCTGGGGATGACCTGAGGACACGTTTTATGGGGATCGGACCGGTCGCATTGCAAGGAAGCACGGTTTCGGCATGGGACCTTTTCCAAGGCATCTCGCTTCTGATGGGGTTCTTTTCAGCTGCTGTAGGCCTCATACTTTTGGCGATTTTGTTTCAGATCCCTCGGACGCAAGT
>JABSQE010000157.1 GCA_013214245.1 Hyphomicrobiaceae bacterium | reverse complement strand
TTCGTCCCCCACATGTCGCGAATCGCCTAAAGCCCCATACTTACTAGATTACTCGCCGTTATTTCCATTTTTACCACAACCAGTCTTATTAGGAGTCTGGGCGTTAAAGCAGATGCCAGAATGTTCACCAAATTATTGCCAAGTAGAACTGTACCTATAACACGCTCTGGGCGATCTAGTAGGCGACTAACTTCACCGGCACGAGAATTACCCTCTTGCTCTAATGCATGCATTTGGGCTCGCGAAACGGCTGTTAGAGCCGTTTCAGACCCGGAAAAAAATCCAGATATCACTAGTAGTAACAATACGGCGAATAAAGTTAAAAGTGTAGTTTCTACGACCATGGAGTGAAATCGTTTCCGTAAATCAATACCCAGAGGGCTAAGCAACCCTCCTTTGAAAGGACAATAAGTTTAGTTAGAGTGATCGAAATAGTACGACGAGCTATTTGGATTAGGTATTTCAAACTATTAAATTCAAATTTGACGAATAAGAAAGTTTACCAAATCTGCATGTTGAATTTCTTGAGTCACGAATGTTTGACCAATGTCACGTGCCATAATTAGTGTTAACTGCCCATCTCGTATCTTTTTGTCTTGTTTCATTAAATGAACAAGTGTTGCTGCATCTGGTTGTATACCTCCCCTTATTTCTGCTATTTCTGTTGGCAACCTTGCTCGTTTCAGGTGTGCTGAGATGCGAGCAGTTGTATGTGAAGGACAATATTTAAGCTCTTCTGATAGCTTAAATGCAAGACACGAGCCTATAGATACAGCTTCACCATGAAACAGAACGTCGGAGTATCTAGCCCAGGTTTCCAGCGCGTGCCCGAACGTATGGCCAAAATTAAGAAGCGCTCGATCACCGTGCTCTTTCTCATCGGCAGCCACTATCTCAGCTTTAATTTCTACGCTGCGTTTAACGGCATGTTGAAGGGCATGATGATCAAGTTCAATTATGCTTGTTAAATTTGCATCCAGCCAGTTGTAAAATTGACTGTCTCCTAGAAACCCATACTTGACTACTTCAGCATAGCCGGCAGAAACTTGACGTTCTGGTAAAGTTTTCAAAGTATTAATATCTGCCAAAACGAGATGAGGTTGATAAAAGGCTCCAATAAGATTTTTTCCATGGATAGTGTTAATTCCAGTTTTTCCTCCAACTGACGAATCAACCTGTGCAAGAAGACTAGTTGGAATTTGAACGTAACGCAAACCACGACGTACTATAGCACTTGAAAATCCAGCAATGTCGCCAATTACGCCGCCACCAAGAGCGATCACGCAATCACCTCGTTCTATATCTGCGCTTAAAATTTTTGAACAAACTGTTTCAAGAACAGAAAAGGACTTGCTAAGTTCTCCTGCTGGCAGAGTTAACGTACCTCGTAATCGGCCTGATTTTATTAGTGGCTGAGCAATGGTTTCTAGATAATGTTGTGCAACATTAGTATCCGTCACAATGAAAGCTTTGGTCTCACAACCTAGCCGATCTGAAATAAGTTGTTCGGTTATGGCTAGTAATCCGGCTCCTATTAATACGTCGTAGCCGCGACAACCGAGCTCAACGCGAACACAATCGAATGAGTCGATTGGCATTTATAATTTGCTCCAATATTTGTTATTACAAAAATATATTCTGACCTAAAAGTTATACAAAAAATCGTATTTGTCTAAACTAAAATTTTGGTTTTCAGAAATCAGTGACTTTTGTAACGTAATCTTCTAATCTGCAGATTATATAGTCAACAACATCTTCGACGATACCAGCTTTACTTTCCACGGTAATTTCAGCAAGACTGTAAATTGGATAGCGGTCTACCATAAGTCTACGCATTGTTTCACCAGGATCTCCTGTAGACAGAAGTGGTCGGTTTTCCCGGCGAGAAACGCGCTCCATTAAAACTTTTAACTCTGCCTTGAGCCAGATTGAAATTCCTCTTTTGAATATTGCTTCTCGGATTTGAGGACAAATAAAAGCTCCCCCACCGGTAGCTAAAACCTGTGGTCCATGTTGTAAAAGACGACCAACAATCAACCTTTCACGGTCTCTAAAATAGGCTTCTCCATGATCTGAAAAAATCTCTAATATCGTTTTACCGGCTGCCTTTTCAATTTCCTCATCTGAATCAAGGAAAGGAAGATCAATACGAGTAGCCAGTCTACGTCCTATTGAAGATTTACCACATCCCATAAGACCAATTAGAACTATCGATTTTGTGCCCAAAATACGCATGATTTTGCTATGGTTCACGCTACATTGATTTACCTTAGAAACGCCCATATTCTACCAATCAAAGATCTCGCTTGACATCTAAACTCCAGATTTCTTTACTCTGTATGAAATTATTTTCAGCCATTCATGCTCTTATAACAAATATTATATTACTAACAGCAAAAAAGCCAAGTTGCTTTGAATTGAACTTCAAATATTGTCAAATGTCTTAGCAAAGAGCTATCGCGCCGCGATACAATTAAACGTAAATTATTTTTTTAAAATTACGATAAAAGTTTGTCTAGTTTCGTAGAATATCTTCAATTTCATCAGGTCACAATTAACTTTAAACAAGTTAGCTTTTTTACAGCGTATTAAGGCTAACAAATTTCCAAAAATTAGCCATAACTCTATTACAAAGTTAATAATATACGTAAGGCTACCAGATTTTTGTAACTATCACCAATAATCCTGTATTAAAACTAAAGACTGAGATAATCTTCCATAGTGCGTCCAGGGGGGGTTGGGACATTATAAATAAATGACTCAAAATGTGACAAACCTTCAGGCACTGGACCTCCATACGCCCAGTCTAAAAGTTCAACAACATGAACAACTGGAAAGTTACCACCCAAACCAATGTGATCAATGCATCCGATGCTCCCGGTTGCGACAATATCAGGCTTCACTTTACTGATATTAAGGACTTTACGTTCGTGAAGAGATTTTGCTATTTCTGGCTGCATTATACGATATATCCCTTGCGAACCACAACAAATATGTTGCTCGGGAATTTCAACAACTGTAAACCCTGCATTTTTAAGTAATTTCTTTGGAGCTTCAATTATTTGCTGACCATGAACCATAGTGCATGAGGCGTGGTAGGCGACTTTCAAAGACGACCAGCGAATTGAAGGACCAATGTCCGTTCGGCTTAAAAATTCAGTAATGTCCATAGCTTTATCAGCTATTTTTTGAATTTTCTCGTCGTAACCATCAATGTTTTTTAGCTTATACGCGTAGTTTTTTATTGTTGCACTGCAGTCTGAAGTGGTTGTGATTATAGCATCAACTGACTCGTCCTGTATTGACTTCCACCAAATGTCTACATTGCTTTTGGCAAATTCAAACGCTTGCTTTTGAAAACCCATATGCAGCATTAACGAGCCACAACATCCAGAACCAGAAGTAACTTCAACTTTAACCCCGCGTTTAGAAAGCAGCCGAATTGCTGCATCGTTAATAACCGGACGAAGAACTTGTAGCTCGCATCCCGCTAACATCAAAACTTTAGTTTCATATTTTAGCTTAGATATGGCTATTGGCTTGCCCCCCTTCGTAGATGAATTGCGAAAACTTCTACTTTTTGATATTATATCAAAAGCGGCAGCTAACTGTTTAAGACCAGCTATTCGAATTAAATTAATTAAAGGACGCCCGTATGAAGCTAGTCTTAATACCAGACTAAAACGTCCGGGATTAAGAATAATTGCTGCCAAGATTGTGAGTGCAACCCGCTCCTGCCAAGGGCGACTACCGCGCTCTTGAATAAAATCGCGCGCACGGTCTATCAAGTTCCTGTACTCAACATTAGCCGGGCACGTTGTCATGCAAGATAAACATGATAGACATCTATCCACATAACGCATCATGTCAGAGCTTACATCATTATTCCTTTCAAACATATTCTTCATCATGTAAATCCTACCGCGTGGACCATTACGTTCATCACTGAGTAAGATGTAGGTTGGGCATGTCGCATTACACAGCCCGCAATGAAAGCAGCGCTTCACAATTTTATCAACCTCTTCTAAGCAAGGATCTTGTAATTGTTGTAAAGTAAAATCTGTTTTCATACGAAAGGCCCTTGAGTTGTCTGTAGGCTGAGTGGCAGCTTCAGCATATGATTAATACGCACGAGCGAAATAAATACACGCTTCACATCCGCACTATTCCTTTTCGCTGTAAAAAAAGCCTCAAAACACTTGACCTCATAAATAGGTGTACATTCTTGCTCTATTTAATACAGCATCTGGATCGAATGCATGTTTAAGATTTCTCGTAATGTGCTCTGTAGAACTGTCTAAAGGCTGAAATACAGAGACTTGACTTCGTATCTTATCAGTTGCACGAATTAGTGTTGCATGACCACCATAAGTAGCTAGTGTACGCCGAATATCCGCCGCACCTGCATCAACGGCTTCACTTATTAACAGCCACATCAGACCTCCAAACCAATCAAAATAAACCTCTACCTCCATATGTCGCCGAATGTCATTTATAAAATGTGCTCCTTTGTTTAATAGGGTTGAAATCCGCCATACTTGTCTGTCACTGCCAAGCATCGGGGAAAGCTGTTGGAGCTCATTCCAAAATGCAATCGAGGCATCATTGCCTACAATATAGAGCTCGCCATACGTCTTTAGAGCCTTCTTCAAAAATTCAATTCGACGTGGTAAAAATTTAGAAAAGGTCTCGAGGCGTAATGCTGTAATAGGGTTCGCGACACTTTGAAAGTCTTCTTGTTGCAAGCGCTTAACCAATGAAGTTTCTAGATGAACACCAGCTGTAACATCAAAAGGCATAGCAAGGGCTGCCCCCATAGCCTCGACTGCAAGTTCATTAGACAATCCAATCAAAACGACTGTTGCTGTCTCTTCCGGTTTTGGTTTAACCTTAAAAGTTACCCTAGTTATCACGGCTAGTGTACCCCAACTACCCGCAACTGCGCGTGTCAAGCCTATACCTGCAACATCTTTTAAAACGCGACCGCCCGAATTAAAGGTTTGTGCTCGACCAGAGACGGCACTGATTCCGAGAAGGTGATCTCGTCCAG
>JABSQE010000156.1 GCA_013214245.1 Hyphomicrobiaceae bacterium | reverse complement strand
TAAGGTCAGCATACCCGAGTGAAGCCACTTTGTAATTTTCGTCTAAAGTTATTAGCGTTTTCAAGCACTAAGCAGGCTTGCAAAACAAAACTTATCATGAACTTCAAAACGAAATTTTCTCAGACCTTAGCATTCTGATAATAGACCTCACAAACCTAGCGTCTAAGCATTAAATCTTATTTACTCTATAACTTGATATTTGAAGCGAGTATGTGTTGAAGAAATCTTTTAGGGTCTTTGCAAGAGATGGGAGCAACACAGCTCAACTAAGGCCACTTTCATAACCATTTATTGCTTGCATGGTAGTAATGACGCATTTTGGGTCAGTATTAAGTGACTATGCACTTTCTCACGGCTACATAGTCAGGCATTGCTTTGAAAGCTTTCAAACTATCGGTGAACATCTTTGACCTTACGATGATGCTATAAATTGGATTAAAATTATTGGTATTAATATGGTTTTGTTGAATATTTAGCAGATGCCAATTGTACCAAAAATTAAATTATAATTGATTTCTAGCTACTAAAACAGAGCGCAGCTTTTTTTGTGTGACGTGCAAAGCTTTGGATGAAAATAATAAGCTAGCCTACAAAAGCCACACTGAAGTAGCGGAAATTAGATTGAAAGTTTGATTGTCTTCGATACTATATGCTTGATACTTATCAAAGCTAGTCACCCAACTTCTAAAAAGATTAGCCATTCAACAACTAACAACCTTTAGCACCAATACTGCTTCTAACACGTCTTGCTTTCTCAGAATAACTAATTACTGATCTCGATTTGGCCGACTTCTCTTTTTCGTCGAATAATTCCACAAGTTGCTCCGTCATAGCTCCTGCAAGTTCAGATGGATCGGTAATTGTTACTGCACGACGATAATAGGAAGTAACGTCATGACCAATACCAATGGCAATCAGTTCTACCGGGGATCGACTTTCTATCTCTTCAATCACATTACGCAAGTGTAATTCGAGATGTGAAGTTGAGTTCACTGATAGTGTAGAATCATCGACTGGTGCACCGTCAGAGATCATCATCAAAATACGACGTTGCTCAAGTCGACAGAGCAATCGAGCGTGGGCCCAAGTTAAAGCTTCACCATCTATATTCTCTTTAAGCAAGCCTTCCCTCATCATCAATGCGAGATTACGTTTGGCTCGACGCCAAGGCGTATCTGCAGATTTATAAATAATATGTCTGAGATCATTAAGACGTCCTGGTTGAGGTGGTTTAGAACTACTTAGCCATTTTTCGCGAGACTGGCCACCTTTCCAAGCTCTGGTCGTGAAGCCCAGAATCTCGACTTTTACGCTGCAACGCTCGAGTGTGCGTGCAAGGATGTCGGCGCATGTTGCAGCAGTCATAATAGGACGACCGCGCATGCTACCAGAGTTATCTAGTAGCAATGTAACTACCGTATCTCGAAAATTGATGTCACTCTCACGCTTATACGATAACGGTTGCATAGGATCGATAACAATACGTGTTAGTCGGGCGACATCTAAAATACCCTCTTCAAGGTCAAACTCCCAGGAACGATTCTGTTGCGCCATCAATTTGCGCTGTAGTTTATTAGCAAGTCGTGAGGTAGCACCTGAAAGAGAGCGCAACTCATTGTCAAGGAAGGTACGCAAGCGCTCAAGTTCTTCTGGGCATGAGAGGTCTTCAGCAAAAACTTCTTCGTCATATGCGCGGGTATAGACCTTATATCCAAAAAATTCAGGAACGTCTAGCACGGACACATTGGAGTTTAGTGCTTCATCTGTACTACCATGCTTACCATCAACCGCCTCCTTGTTAAACTCTGTAGTTTGTTTGCATTCTGCTAAACTCTTACATTCTATCTCACCATCATAAGGTGCCTGTTCTTCACTAGTTCGCTCGTTCCCGTCTTGCTCTTTAGTTTTACTCTCCTGAGCTTGATAAGGCTGATCATCACCGTCTGGTTGGATGTTTTGATCGACAGTGTCTTCTTCTTCATCAATACTTGATGCCTGGTCAGATAACTCAAGCACCTGCAGCAAGTCATGAACCTCTCTTCCAAAGCGTTCCTGATCTTCAGCAACACAATCCAATTTATTGAGACAAGAGGCAGCACGCTGTTCTATCCAATCTCGCCATGTATCGACTATATTTTTTGCGTTATTGGGTGCTGCTAAACCTGTCAATCTCTCTCGAACTATAAGAGCCAATGCCTCTTCTAGAGGCAAAAATGATAGACTAGTCGATCGCTTGAGACTATTATTATTATACTGATCTTCAATCTTGGCAGTTAGGTTCAATGCCATTCCTGGCATGCGATTAGAACCTAAGGCTTCAACGCGCACGCCTTCCAATGCCTCAAATACACTCCTAGCCTTGTCTGAATCTGGTAAGAGCTTCCTATGCAAATTCTTGTCATGACAAGCTAGAGCTAACGAAAAGCTATCAGCCCATCCACGAATTACAGCAATTTCATGTTGATTTGGGGACCGTGGTGGTTCAGGCAGGCAAATGATTTTATCGTTAGCATGGGCTCGGGCAGCAGTATAAGTAACTTGCACATCCCCATCACCGGCAACAGCACGTGCTGTTTGTCTGATCGCACGTTTTAAGCCTTCAACAGAATATCTTTTATCATTGCTACTAGTTACCATTAATGACCACCACTATTAATCATTAGTTAAACAAATTTACAATGTTACGAAAGGAACTTTCTAACTCAACAAAGCTTAAGGGATGGATATGAATACACTATGGCTGCTTCATTAGGGCCAAATGTTAGGTTATAATAAAAGCTAATCTCGTTATATTGTTTTTTGATGCTGGTGATTACCTAACATATGTTTAAATAAAATAATTTCAGTCTAGCAGAATATTAGCTGCGCTTTCAGGTAGCTCTTGACCAAAACAACGTTGATAAAATTCGGCTATGATCTGACGCTCAGGTTCATCGCATTTATTAAGGAATGTAAGACGGAAAGCAAAACCAACATCATTGAAAATACATGAGTTCTCTGCCCAAGTCATAACTGTTCGTGGGCTCATAACTGTCGAAATATCACCGTTAATAAAAGCATTACGCGTAAGATCAGCAACACGAATCATATTAGAAATATTTTTTCTCGAGCATTCATCTTTTCGGAAGTTCTCTGTTTTACTAAGAACAATATTCATCTCATCATCGTGTGGTAAATAATTAAGCGAACAAACGATCGACCAACGATCCATTTGTCCGTGGTTTATTTGTTGCGTCCCGTGATAAAGGCCAGATGTGTCACCGAGACCGATAGTGTTTGTAGTTGCAAAAAGTCGAAATGCAGGATGAGGATGCACTACCCTAGATTGATCTAAAAGTGTTAGCTTGCCCGACACCTCCAACACCCGCTGGATCACAAACATCACATCAGGCCGCCCAGCATCGTACTCGTCAAAGACTAGCGCGATATTATTTTGGAGAGCCCATGGTAATATACCTTCTTTGAATTCTGTTATTTGCTGGCCATCTCTTACTACTATAGCATCTTTGCCAACTAGATCTATTCGACTTACATGGCTGTCAAGATTGACACGGACACAAGGCCAATTCAGCCGCGCTGCAATCTGCTCTATATGCGTTGATTTTCCCGTGCCGTGATATCCTTGTACCATAACTCTACGATTGTATTTAAAACCTGCGAGAACAGCCAATGTGACCTCTTGGTTGAATACGTAATCTGGATCGTAATCCGGCACATGCTCGGTTTTTTCAGCGTATGCCGGCACCTCTACGTCACTATCGATGTTAAATACTCCACGAGCCGAAACTTTTTTCTGAGGCAGGTCGGGTCTTTCAGTTGCGAGCATGCGTTTATTCCAAGTTAATTCAAATTATTAAGTCTGGTTACAGCAAGTAGTCTAATTACACACTAAATGTTTTGTAGTGGTTCTTACAAAAGAAATATGCAAGTGGATTCGTCACAGGTTAAAAAAATCTTAATCAATCACAAGAATTTAAGATTATCTTAATTCTTATAAATAATCTGCGATTATTTAATAAAAACTAGAGAGTTTACGGAGCAATCAAACTAATCCGACTTTCTTAAGATAATTATAGGCCTGAATAATATCGCGCAACTTTTCCTCTGTTCCACGATCTCCGCCGTTAGCATCTGGATGATGAAGCTTCACAAGTGATTTAAATCTCGCCTTTATTTCGTCTTTGGTTGCGTATTCAGGAAGCCCTAGTTTGTTCATTGCCTTTTTTTCTAGTGTCTTGAGTTTACGTTGAGCCCCTTGATTTTTCTGACCTTGTTTTACCCGCCATTTTTGAAAGCCCTGTGCGCCTTCTGATTTGCTTGCAGTGATACTATCAACTCGCTCAGATGCTGTACTTTCTCGCATACCACTTACGTACGTGTTAGCGCCACCTTTCCAAGTCGGTCTATGTCCGTAAGTAGCATCTTTTTGGAAGCTTTTGATTTCAGTATCACTCATACCATCAAAGTAATTGTAGGAAGCGTTGAATTCGCGAATGTGTTCAGAACAAAACAGGTGATATTCTCCCTCTTTACCACGCCCTTTTGGTGCGCGGTGTATTCCAGGCTTTTCACATCCTTTCCAATGGCAGATGGGATGATTTGGTTTCTCAGGCTCTGCAAATTGAGATCCTGATTTAATTCTTATCATGTCAAAATATTTAGATTTGAGTTTCATTGTACTTGCACCTACGGGCAAACTTAAACTTAAACTTAAACTTAAACTTAAATTAAAATTATTTGTTTTGGCATGAGGCACATACAAAAGTTGGCAACCAAAACTTAATGGTTTTACTGTAATATTTTTTTATTTTCCATGTTAGTTAAACAAGCTTACAAATTACAGTTAGAGCGCAATGTCGCACTAATAATAGCCTTGGCCAAACTTTCTTTTTATCCTAAGAATTGAAAGAACTTCAGCATGACAATACAGGATGATATAAAAACTAAATTAGTAGTATCCCTTCAGCCTTTACATTTAGAGGTGATTAATGAAAGCGGTGCCCACTCTGGCCATCGCTCATCACCCGAGACCGGTGAGAGTCATTTTCGCGTCACTGTTGTTTCAGAACATTTTTATGGACTTTCCCATCTGCAACGCCACCGGATGGTCAACGAGTTTTTGACAAAAGACTTATTCAACAAAGTACACGCACTAACTTTGAGTACATATGATCCGAGCGAGTATTATGATGTAAAAGTTGCGTCAAAAGTACAAACACTATAGCTCATGGAAATTATTTGTTCAATGCCACTAAGAATAACTTACACCTATTCTGACAAAACCCTATGAGTATCAAAAATATGATCCAAATGGTTCTATGATAGTTTAAGAGATACTCAGAGCTTTCGTTGAAAATTTAGTTCGATTCTAATCTTGAGCGGATTAAGCTGGAAGAGCCTGTATTTTAAAGCTTAGTATAATCAAGCTTTTAATGACCGTGGGGTTAAAGCGTAAATAAATCAAATAAGATCAGATCAATAACTAGTGTTTAAAGTTTTTTTTTAGTGGTTTATTAACAGCATGGTGAGCAACGAAAGGATAAACTGAGGTGGATATAATTTTTATTTTGCATAGTCCAGGCATTTGAAGGTTTTAGTGTTGTGCAATATTGTTAAAGGTCGCATTTGCCATTTTTTTATACAAAAACTAACACCAAAAAAGAGATCAATTTGCATCAAGTTATATCTTATCAATACACCTATGTAATATAATTGCTGCGATTATTAAAAGACAAAGCAAAGTTCTAATTCTTGCCAATTCAAGAAAATAGAGCAGGCTTAAGATCATGTGAACTAGTCATGTAACAAACCACATGTATTAAGTTGCAAGCTGTATCACTCAACACGCTGCATAATCTTTTCGTAGCATTCGCTTTGCAATTGGGTAAAGACCTTGTTCTCCTTGAACCCATACAACTAATTCATCGTTTCCAAATAACGGGATAAAAGCAGGATCTAAAACATTTAGTCCTCCAGTGTAACTTCCAAAAGCCGGCATTACTAAGCGTGTTTGATTGAGGACGAAACAAGAAAGTCGCAAACTGTGACCATAGAGTTTGAGTTTTGCAACAGGGTGCATATGACCTGCAATTTCATGCTTTCCCTGCACTGGATTTGGCTCGTGCCGGAGCGTTAAGCCTTGAATTAAGAGTTCCTTAAGACATTCTCCACCAGCTGCAGAACAAATTTGTGGATCGTGATTACCTCTTATCCATATCCAATTTCGTCCGATTTGTATTTGACGCAGTATTTCTAGATCTTCACGTCCAATACGATCAAAAGCTTTTTTGTCATGGAAACTATCACCCAATGCCACAATGGTTTGAGCTTGATAAAAGTTGATGACTTGAGCTAATCTTAGTAATGTATCTCGGGTATCATAAGGTGGTAACAACTGTCCTCGAACCGCAAATGACGAACCTTTTTCAAGATGCATATCAGCAATTATCAACATACTCTTACTGGGCCAGTAAAGAGCACCGGTCATGTCGGCAACTAGGGTTATATCGCTAAGTGAAATATAATGAGAGCGATATTTACTTTGTGCAGAACAATTAGATACTGATGATAACATTGTAATTGATAATCCCCTAATTTTAAGATTAACGATTATTTTTCCTTAAGCTTCAATCTAACCCTGCTTCAGCGATTAATTCCAGTGCTATACTGCGAAGTAAATCGTCAGGTTGGCTAAGTTGCACCCGTTCCTGACCTATCTCAAGAAGTATCGGAACCGACAAAGGAGAAACTTTGTTAAGATTGATATGTCTGATCTGAGTTTTAATTCGCTTTAAAAAGTCTCCAAGGCGTCCGATGTCAAGAAGACCTGTTACAGCATCGTTCCAGGCCGCTTCGAGTAAAATATGATTGGGATCGTATTTACATAACATGTCAAACATAAGATCCGATGAAGCAGTCATCTGACGACCAGTTTTAGTTTTTCCAGGATGGTAACACTCTATTAACCCTGCGATCACAGCGCACATTCGGAATGTCCGTTTCATAAGACTGGATTCTGCCAGCCAGGCCTCAAGATCGTCACCCAACATATCTTCATTAAACAGTTTTTCAACATCTAGTCTTCCGGTTTTGAGCATGGCACCAATGTCTTTTGCACACCAAATCGATAATGCATAATCAGTTGCAACAAATCCTAGCGGTTGTGCATTAGCCCGTTGCAGTCGCCGGGTAAGTAGCATTCCAAGTGTCTGATGCGTAAGCCTACCCTCAAAAGGATAAGCAACAATATAACTACGTCTTTGTCGTGAGAAGGTCTCGACTAAAACTTCGTTAGGGCCGGGTAATATCGATTTTTTGTGTTGAAGTTGTAGCCATTCCTGAACCGAAGTGGGCAAGTCATTATTTAGTCCGCCGTTGGCAAGGATGATCCTAACGCGCGAGGCTAAGTGAGAGGATAATGGAAATTTTCCACCTCGATAACTGGGTATCAATGGATCATCAGAAGCAGCGTTTGATACGTAAGCATCGGTTTCACGCATACCTTCAAAGCGTAGAACCTGTCCAGCAAAGATAAATGCGTCTCCAATTTTTAGTTCGCCGATGAAATACTCTTCCATTTCACCTAAAACTCTACCACCGGACAGGCTCCTATCTCGAGCACTAGACTTTTTTTTATGACTATGTGTCATACGAATTTTCACCATGGGAGAGTTGACTATCGTGCCTATGTTTAAGCGATGCTGCTTGGCAAGACGTGGATGTGCTAGTCGTAATAGGCCATTTTTAGTTGGTTTCAAACGTGCAAAGCGCTCATATGCGCGAAGTGCGTAACCACCAGTGGTTACGAAATTGAGAACGCGTTCAAACATCTTTTTAGTCAAATACGAATACGGTTGGGCTGAGCAGATCTCATTGTATAAATCATTCGTCGCAAAAGGGCCTGCGCAGGCTGTAGACATAATATGTTGTGCCAGGACATCTAGTGTTCCGGCATGTGTTAAGATGTTATCCTGCATTCCGGCTCGCACCGCATCCACAGCAGCACGACACTCAAGCACTTCAAAACGGTTCGCAGGAACGAGAATTGCTTTAGACGGTTCGTCTAACCGGTGGTTCGCACGTCCAACGCGCTGGATTAATCGGCTTGCACCTTTGGGTGCACCAATATTTATTACAAGATCGATATTACCCCAGTCGATACCAAGATCTAATGTTGATGTGCAAACAACAGCTTTTAAACGACCTTCGGCCATAGCTGTTTCTACCTTGCGACGTTTTTGAGAATCTAGTGAGCCATGGTGCAATGCGATAGGAAGATGTGCTTCGTTTGCATACCAAAGTTCCTGAAATATAAGCTCGGCCTGGCTTCGCGTGTTAACAAAAATCAAGGTTAAACGGTGTTGTTTGAGTGCACGGTAAATATCGGGAATAGCATAACGACTGGTATGACCAGACCATGGTAGTGATTTCTCAGTTTCTAGAATAGAAATGTCTGGTTTTATTTCGCTTTGCAAGTATACGAGATCAGCAATGTCAGTCTGCTGTTGTGGATACCGCTGCTGCATTAAATAGGCCCTAAGTTCGGTCGGCCGAGCTACAGTGGCAGATAGACCGATTGTAAGCAAATCAACTGCTATTGTTCGAAGCCTTGCAAGTCCAAGTGCTAAAAGATCTCCTCGCTTAGAGCCTGTTAGCGCATGTAATTCGTCGATGATAACATTTTTTAAATCTGTAAAAATGTAGCTTCCGTCTTCATTACTCAATAGAAGCGCTAATTGTTCTGGTGTCGTAAGTAAAACGTCTGGAGGGTGAATACGTTGACGTTGGCGTTTAGCAGGTGATGTATCACCTGATCGTGTTTCTACGGTTATTGGTAGTTGCATTTCTCGCAACGGAATTTTGAGATTGCGTTCGATATCGACAGCTAACGCTTTTAGCGGGGATATATAAAGCGTATGCAAGCCGGCGCCTTGACGTTTGCGCTCAGGTATCGAAATCAAATCATCTAAAGTTGGCAGAAAACCGGCAAATGTCTTGCCTGCACCAGTTGGGGCAATTAGTAAGGAAGAGCGTCGTGCCCGCCCTTGTGCTAAAAGCTTTAGTTGATGAGGTCGTGGTTCCCATCCTCTAGAAAAAAACCATTTTTGTATCGGAACAGGTAAACAAACACTATGCTGCATGTTATGTTTTCTTTCTTATTCTGTAAAAATTTATTGCAATTATTTGCAAATATTTACTGAGTCGGAGAAAGGCTGCTTTGAATTATAGTGCTTAAAACAAATATAATTTTATCAATTGCTTTGGTACCACGGTGATCGGATTAGCTATTTAGTGTGAAATGTTGTCAGTGGGACCGATAAATTTACTGAGTATTAGGGATTGCAGTTTAATTGGCTCAAATGTTCTCTTATCGAATAGACTGCATATTTGCACAATGTTCGTATTACAAAAAAATAGCGCTGAGGGTGTTTATATGCCGCGGAAGCTACCAGCCGTGCTCAAGACGAGTAAATTAATGCAAAAACAAATAGAATTTCCCCGAATTGGATTGTGTCTCGGAGGAGGGGGGGCACGTGGATTAGCCCATATCTTGATTCTTGAGGTATTTGACGAAATTGGTTTGCGTCCAAGCGCTATTACAGGAACATCAATTGGTGCACTGCTGGGTGCGGGTTATTCGTCAGGTCTACCTGCCTCTCGCATTCGCTCTATTGCAGAGGAGACGCTGACAACGAAATTTGACTCAATAATTCAGTTTTTCTTTTCACCTAAACCGCGATTTCAGAAGATTTTCAGCATTTTTCCTATGCGATCAGCTCTTCTTGACTCAGTTGCTCTGCTTGATCTTATTCTTCCTAAGCAGGTACCAACAACTTTCGAGGAGCTAAAAATTCCAATAAAAATAGTGGCAACGAATCTCTTGGCACGTGAACCACAGGTTTTTGATAGTGGTAATTTGCATCGAGCTGTGGCTGCAAGTATAGCTATTCCTGGTCTGTTTTCACCTGTAAATGTCAATGGTGAACCATGCGTGGATGGTGGTATTGTTGATCCGCTGCCATACTTAACGCTACCTAGCAATATGGATCTTGTTATCGCTATTGATGTGAGCGGCGGTTCACGCAACATCATAGAAAGCTCGCGTCCTTCAATGATTTCAACTCTTACACAGTCTCTACTCATTCTCCAGAAGACAATCATTAGGGAAAGGTTGCGAAAAAGTCGACCAGACTTGTATCTTGAAATTACACTGGAAAATTTTGGTGGACTACACTTTCATAAAGCAAGTGAGATACTAGCTGCAGCTACACCATATAAATCAGCGTTTCGCGATAAGTTAATAAGGCTTGTGACCAGCAAGTCAGTGGTGTGCGAAGATAATTGAAGAAAAGTTAAAGCTGGCTTGTAGTGGATTCTACAAACGCTCTGTTATACTCAGATAAAAAAATGATCAAATATAAGAAAGTACTTTTTGCTATGTTTTAGTGATTAAGTTAGGTCAAAAACGTGTGCTCTTAATAATTAAACTACGCTAAGTTAGATTTCTTTACGCTATACCTAAGTGTAAAAAATACAGAACTAAACCCGCAACTTAAAGTTTTAGCCTGCTCAGTTTTAGCTTATCATACTGAAACATAGAGGCGAACTGATAGCAGTAAATGCAAGCCAGTAACACTTGCCAGCTAAATTTAGTATCATAAGTAAATGGCATGTAATCACTTGAGGAGTAAAGCTTGTAAAGGTCAATAATTTGTTGTATTGCTTCAGAAATGATAACTTTACAACGATCATTGCTTTAAAAGCTCTTTAATAGTTATAAAGATGTGTGTTTGCATTTGGGTACTGATTTTTGCGATAGTTTTATTCGTTTACTTATGTTTCTTAAATTTAACTATCAGTCCCAGACCATACTCAAGTTTTTCGAAGCTTTAAGTATATCCTTTGGATATACAGAACAGCTATTTATTTCGTCTATATAATTTAAGATTCAGCCAGGCGACATACTCGCTATCGCCGGTTACTACAGTGCCGATAAATTGATACTGCTCAAGAATATAATTTATGTGATTCTTCTTACGAGCGGATTTTTTTGTTAGCCTAGAGAAAAAATACAATTACACAATTGGGACAACGTGCGGAATTCGATGTGAGCTTCCGAAGATTGAATAAGTTTAATGATGCATATTCTTCTCATGCTTCCAGAGCTTTGTACCAAAGCTCTTTTATTAAGTGATGGCAAAGCTCAATTCGGCTTACTCATAAGGATTCTAACACCAACCAAGATGTTGATCCTATGATTCTATAGTTACAGCAGCGCAATATTTGGGATTAACAGTTATCTTCTAATCTCGAACTAACAATCTTATTAGCCTTGATAAGTTTGTGGATTGGACTATTGATTCCCTATTACTCACTTTTTGTACCATCTAGCTCTGTATTTGTGATTATTGCAGGTGGAATTTTTTTTCAGTCTGACATTCGGTTCGCTAGGTTTTAAGCTCTGTCGCAAGGCCAGAAAGATCTGTAACACACTGGCAAATTCAAAAACGGAACCTGCTTAATGGTCTAAGCAATTCAGACTAGTTATAGCTAGCAGGAAATATGATCATATGAAACATCTGTTCTGTTATCTTACAATATACATAAGTACAACAATTCGGCTTCGATATGTGCGCAGGCTTAGACTTGGTCTGTAATACTTATCCAAGACTTTAGGAACGATAGCAAAAGTCTGTATCGTAACTAAAAGCATTACACCATTAAGGCTTCATGGACAAAGATATCTATAAAATGTGAATGTATTGACTAATGAGACAATCTAAATTCTCTTACTCTAATACATTAATAGTTACTAAAGCAAAATGAAAATAAAGTACCGCACTGTATAAACTATTAATGTAAAAATTAGATTTAAATAAGGCTAACTAACAATTTTTAGCAGAGATGGCATAAGTGGTATTGAAAGAAGGCGAAAAGCTGAAGCGCATGATTAGAAAAGGGATTGGGAGAATGTTGCAAAATGTAATCTAAGAAAATATATTTAAAAATTTTTCCAAGCTATAGAATATAAGTATCATTTAGAAATGTAAACGTTGTGCATTTGACATCCAAACTGTGGCGCACCGGGGAAGATTCGAACTCCCGACCCCCAGATTCGTAGTCTGGTACTCTATCCAGCTGAGCTACCGGTGCTTTTTTAAATTATTTTAGATAAATAACATGCCCTTATCAGTGTGTCTAGTTATTTAAAATGTTATGTTGGTGAATTAGAGAGAAGTTAAAGACCCAAAGGGTGCAAGCGTCTTAATTTTTAAAATAGCAATACTTTGTTATACAAATTCCACGAGCTTAACAGTATATAATAACATATAGTCGAAGTATATCCGTCGAAATCCACCGAAATATTTGAATAGGTTAGCTAAGAAATACATCTTTTATTGGTAATGATGTAAAACGTAAACATGCAAATGTAGATGACAAAGAAACTATCAATTTTTAATTGGGTCTAATTAGTATATGGTCATATCATTAGCGAAGTAATCTTTGCTTTTGAAAAAAAAGCACACGATTGAAAACAATCTTTTGTGTAAACAAGATACGTTAGAGTATTGCACCATTACGTTATTGAAAGAATATTTTACAAGCGTATTGGTAGCGGAGGAGGGACTTGAACCCCCGACACGCGGATTATGATTCCGCTGCTCTAACCGCCTGAGCTACTCCGCCCTTTACTTGTAAGATAGGGTCAGATATATTGTAAAGTCAAGAAAAAATTAATTTAATATTTAGAGCTAAGAAACTTATTCGTGGGTATACATACATACAAGTTCTTGAAACTATGGTTTTTTAGTTGCTCAAATCATTAAAAAGTAACAATCTGGTCATAACATATTTGCAGATGTAAGTTTGTGAAAATGACTATACATATTACTCACCTAGGTTACATCTTTGTCTTCACGCAGCCATTACTTTCAAAATCTAGCTCTGATGCACATCGCCATTCATTTATTAAGTAACTATTTTATCGCACAGTGGTTTCACATATTTATTTAATAACCTGCATCGTATCATAGACTAATGAATCAATCGAAATTAAAATTACCGTTCATGATTAATTCGTCAACGAACGCAACAACAAAAAAGTTATGTAAATATCAATCCGGACTATAATGTGTTCTAAGCAAATACATGCGGTTGAATGATATATATATATATATTAAGTATTAAACATTTTATCCTCTGGATTAATCAGGCATAGTTTACGTACTTAAAGTGGGGTCTATTTGATTTTTTACGCTTCACTATGAAATTACTTCTTTTAAAGCCATCAGGTCACGCCACGCTAGTAGCTTAGATGCGGGAGTTCGCAGTAGATAAGCTGGATGAAGTGTTGGCATAACCCTAACTGTAGAGCCGTTTGAGGTTGAATACGTGCCCCATTTACCTCGTAATTTCATTATGCCATCCGATGTTCGAAGTATTTCTTTTGCCGCAAGACCACCAGCGGCTAAGATTACATCTGGTGCTACTAGATCAATTTGGCGCTCAAGAAATGGGCGGCATGCAAGTATTTCTTGACTTGTAGGTGTGCGATTACCAGGTGGACGCCAATACACTATGTTGGTGTAATAAACAGTGTTTTCATCAAGATCAATAGCATTAAGCATTTTATCTAATAGCTGGCCCGCGCGGCCAACAAAGGGTTGCCCAGAAAGGTCTTCATCTCGACCAGGAGCTTCTCCTATTACCATAACGCGAGCATTATTAGTACCCCTAGAAAAACAGAGTCTCGTAGCTGTTAGCTTTAGTCCGCAACCATCGAATTGCATAAGCGCATGCTGCAGTGTTTGTAGAGTTTGCGCATCAAAAGAAGGCACTTGTAAGTCTACAACTTTATCATTATTTGAGTGTGAATCTGCTGAGAGATGGCTGCTACTAGATTTTTTGGAAAAAAAACTAGGTGTTTTAATATTATGATCACTTATCACTATGTTTTTTACAAATTTACTCACGGATAATGGAGGGTTGTCCCCGCGTCCCAGCCAGTCAATCGCTTCAGCATCTTGTGCTGTATCAACACCCATAGCGGCATACCATTTTAGTGTAGCAAGAAGCACGCTATTTTTTTTACTATCTTCGAAATATGAATTGCTCATGAATAGGATATAACCATTTACCTTCAGACTTCTCCATATCTTATTACCTGAGTATTGTGAAACTCATAAGATAACAAGATATGTGTTTCCCATACGCCTACTCAAATATTTTAATATCTCAAATTAATATTTGTTTGAAGTTAATTATCTTGAGGACATAGTACATTTTTCTAGATGTCAATCTGGACACTCATTTAGGCACATATCTGAGACACCGTCCTCTTGACGATCCGTAGTCAGAGGCATTTATAAAAGTAATGATTAGCAAAAAGTATAGGAATTATCTCTCAATGCTTAAGAATGGTGCTGTTTCGCAAAAACGCGAGGTAATGGAGTGTGATGTTGTCATCGTAGGGGCTGGCCCAGCAGGTCTTTCCGCAAGTATCAGACTTATGCAGATCGCCAGTCGTGCTGACAAAGAGCTGTCAGTAGTTGTTTTGGATAAAGGCTCAGAGATTGGGGCGCACATCCTATCCGGCGCCGTACTCGACCCGATCGGATTATGCGAACTTTTCCCTGACTGGAAGCAAAGAGGTGCTCCAATAAAGACAGAGGTTAAGAGAGATACTTTTTTGTACCTGGGACCTGCCGGCGACATAACGCTACCTAACTTTCTTATGCCTCCACTAATGAATAATCATGGAAATTATATCGTTAGCCTAGGTGATGTGGTGCGCTGGCTTGGTGAACAGGCTGAAGCCCTTGGGGTTCAGATTTTTCCAGGTTTTGCTGCTAGCGAATTGCTCTACGATTCTTTCGGCACTGTTGTAGGTGTTGCCATAGGTGATATGGGAATTGGTCGAGATGGCTCACCAAAGGATACTTTTGAGCGAGGGATAGAGTTGCGTGCGAAGTATGTGCTCTTAGCTGAGGGCGCACGGGGCTCTTTATCCAAAGAAGTCATTCGTAAATTTGCACTCGATCACAACGCAGAACCTCAGAAATATGGTATAGGTCTAAAAGAACTTTGGCAAGTTTCGCCTGAGAAACATAAGCCAGGATTGGTGCAACATAGTTTTGGTTGGCCATTGAAAAACGGAACGGGTGGTGGATCATTTCTGTATCACTACGGTGATGACTTGGTATCTGTTGGTTTTGTTGTACATTTAGATTATACCGACCCATATATATCACCATATGATGAATTCCAAAGGTTTAAAACACATCCAGCTATTTGTGAAACTTTTGAGGGAGGTAAACGTATTTCGTATGGTGCACGAGCAATCTCAGAAGGGGGCTGGCAGTCCTTGCCACAGCTCGTATTTCCAGGTGGTGCTCTTATAGGATGCTCAGCAGGAATGCTGAATCTTCCAAGAATAAAAGGAAGTCATAATGCCATTCTCTCTGGAATTAGTGCAGCGGATGCAATATTAACAGCCCTAGGAGATGCTCGCCAGCACGATAAATTGATTAGCTATGAGGTGGATATTCGCAATGGCATTGTGGCAGCGGATCTCAAAAAGGTTCGTAATGTTAAGCCATTATTGACGAAGTTTGGTACTTTTGCGGGTATATGTCTTGGTGGTGCAGATATGTGGTTAAACACTATAATCCCTTGCGTGGGTTTAGGCTTTACTTTAAAGCATAAAGCTTCAGATCACGAGACGCTGAGACGCGCAGCTCAATCTACCATTATTGATTACCCAAAGGCTGATGGTATCCTTACTTTTGATATACTAACTAATGTTTCGTTTTCAGCAACTAACCACGAAGAAGATCAGCCAGTTCATCTGCATCTAAAAGATGATAGAATTCCAATTGAAGAAAATATTCCTAAATACGCTGAACCAGCGCAACGCTATTGCCCTGCAAAAGTCTATGAAGTGATAGAAGATTCTAGTGGCAAACAGAAATTACAAATCAATGCGCAAAACTGTGTGCACTGTAAAACTTGTGATATTAAAGATCCATCACAGAATATTAATTGGACTTGTCCAGAAGGTGGTGGTGGACCGAATTATACCGGAATGTAATTTTAAACAACAATCGAAAGCTTAAAAATTCGTTTGATCAGCTTAACTAACATAACTATTGTGTTTATCTTCTACGTGAGAATAGACGCGCATTAACTAATGTAGGATCGTCTGGTTGCTTTACTCTAGCTGATTCGTTGAGTGCTTCAGTGATGAGTGCATCCAGTAAGTCGGAGAATAATATAAAGTTTTTATTAGAAGCTTCCCATAGAAAATAGCTGAATGAGCCAGGACAGGGATTTACTTCGTTCAGCCAGATTTCATCTGTTTTTTTATCTACAATAAAATCAATCCTGGGCGCACCGCTACCGACTACTGTATCAAATACAATTTCTGCCCATTTTCGGATATCCGATTCATGACCGTTATGCAGCTGTGGATTGAGTTCACGTGTCATAGAAAGCATGCCATCAGATGCGGACTGTCCTAACACCTTAGTACCACTCATTTTGTCAATTCCACTAGTGAGGTATTTCTGTTTGAAATCAAGTAACTTATTTACTTTCTCTGGTCGCTCAATTGCTGAGGTGCGGACATCACCAAAAATTTTAGATACTGCGATATTATATTCCACCATGTTGTCTATGAAAGGCTCTACGACAACTGCCGTATCATATTTAAACGCTTCCAGCAGCGCATCTGCAAGCTCCTGTAGAGTTTCTGCCCGAGCAACACCTATACTGCTTCCAAGATGACTTGGCTTAACACACCAAGGTCCAGGAAAATCGCTAGTGTGAATACTTAATTCCGTTTCTGTAATTAAGAAGCCTTCCGTTGGACGACGTAACTCTCTATACGGTAACATCGGTATACCTGTAGTAGCCAATATGCGTTTGGTAGCGACTTTGTCCATTAACACCGCTGATGCCATGGTTCTCATGCCAGTATAAGGGATACCT
>JABSQE010000155.1 GCA_013214245.1 Hyphomicrobiaceae bacterium | reverse complement strand
GTGACCTGACGCGACTGCTACGGCTGCAGTTCCGCCTTCAAGAGCAGCAATGCGTGCTTCCAAAACAGACTGTGTTGGATTACCGATACGAGTATATATATTTCCAGGCATCTGAAGTTCAAATAATGAAGCGGCATGATCTACATTTTCAAACACAAATGAAGATGTTTGGTATATCGGTGTAGCGCGAGCTCCTGTATTTTTTTCTGGTGATGCGCCTGCGTGAACAGCAAGAGTGCTGAATTTTAGATGAGGCATGTTACAAATGTCGTTCATTCAAATACCTTTTTGATTAATAAATATAAACAACGTAGAACGTGTATTATTAGACATAATTTCTTTCAAATCTCAATACGTTATCATTTATGCAGTAGCGGCGGCCACTATGCTACAGTCCGTCTGAGAAGACTTTTCCTAAATGTGAACTACAGACTGTACATTGCACCTCAATTCGGCTCAAAATTGTGAGTTGTCTTGATGTTATGTGACAGCTAACTCAAAAGCTGGTTGAACATAACTTGGTCAGTCTGCACCCGAATTATATTTATCTTCTGAAACAAACAAAATTGAGCTACAAGCAACACTTTTAGACACACTAGATCGTTACTCACTATTTGGAGGGCTAGTAAAAGCAGGTTCGGTATAGGCTTTGCGTGCGATACTATATTGCTGAGAGGAAAGCTGAACACGCAATTATGATTCTGACTTCTTCCATTTCGGATAAGTAAGTTTATAAACCATGAGTAGGTTTCAACTTTCTGTAAGCTTTATTGTGATGATTTTTCGAAGTTTAGTAAAGCTGCCACAGCCGATGTGTCCATGAAACTGTTGTACGAAAATCTATCGTTATAATTACATAAGTCCCATCAAGCATTACTCAAACCACTGTTCAAACAAGCAAACTACAGATGAAAAGCTGAATAGACCTGGATAAAATATACAGACCTACTCAGCACAAACACTTTAAAAGTAAAATAGACACAAATATCCAACAAGTACTACTACTACATAAAACACCATCCTCCCGGTTGAGAATGATTGTCCTAACCCCTCATCCTTAGAGTGCATTTTCTTTAGAAGTATCTCTAAACTCATGACGATATTTTTAGCGTCCTCAGATGCTACTTTCCAAGTTTTCTGGATCATACACCCTGTCGTTGCGAAAAAATTATAGCCTACTTTACGATAAATCCATTCAGTGTCTAAGACTGTAGATTTCTTTAACGTGGGCAATACACCTGAACGCATTGTTATAACAAAAGCAAGCGTACTAAATGTAAGCAGCTGCAGCTGGACCAAAATGTGCTCTAAAGTGTAAGGGTTATATTTCACGATGTAGGGCAGTACGTCATACAAAGGAGTGTAATATATGCCGATAGCTATGCATAATACTGCTGAAATCACCATAGCAAAAAACATATTCAGAGGTACTTCTCGTAAAACTTTTAGTTTTTCAGGTTTAGTACCTCCAAAAATGGCATAAGGTAGTCTTAAACCACACACCAAAAACACACCAGCACTGGCCATTAGAAGCGCCATCCAAGCAATAAAATGTTCTCCTTTAAGAGCCGCCGATAAAATTAATGATTTTGCGACAAAACTGGAGAAGAACGGAAAGGAGATTGATGCTGCACCAAGCATGCACAGCGCAAATGT
>JABSQE010000154.1 GCA_013214245.1 Hyphomicrobiaceae bacterium | reverse complement strand
TTTTACTTTTCTGCCGAAAGCATTAACTAGGCACGAGATATTCAAAAATACTTCTATCAATTATTATGTATAAGATATCGTATTAATGCATTTTAATTTTTTTCAACAACAATATACGATGAAAGAGTACTAACAATTACCAGGTTTTAAACACCAATTATTAAAGATAAAGCAATACCCAAGCTAAATAATTTGAAAAGTAGTATATTTAAGGCTAGTTTTGCCAGTGCTGATAAGTTTATTTTTATTGCGTCTTGCGATATTCATAATAAAACTCTGAAATTAAATATCACTCTTAGATATATTCAGTTGTAGCTTCCGGCGATCATTATTGTTTAATGTAAATGTAATTTTGAATCTAAACATCAGTAACTTTCAATAAATTACAATATTCATACAAATAAATTCTAGATTTTCTTATTACCAATTAATTCTTAGAGACCTACAAAGAGACTTCTCCGACTTTAAATCGCAGATTCTTCAATAAAGCTGTCGAAAGTAGCGACCAATTTATATCACATAAGAAGATTTAAAATATATATCCTTAACTACGCTGTCTGAGCGTTATATGCATGTAATGGCTCTTATTCTCTAAGAAAAATAACAGCAGCGTAGTGTGTAGCAAAACATACACGTCTTTTCATCAACCAAACTTTATAGCAGTTTTTACTGATTGGACACTAGCAATAAGAACAATGCTGATATCGCTTTTACATTTTTTCTACACAGTCTAAGATGCTTACAGCCATTCTGCATACTGATTAATATTGATAATCTGGTGTCACTTCGGTGACAATAATTTTTTTTTGTTTTAGATTTGTCAACTTTGAACGACATTACATTATACTCAAAAGTAACTTCTCGGATGATAGTGAAAAGCTGCGTACGTACAATTTTTTTAACATCTTTGCCACATAACGAACATAGAAACTAGATAATGTAAAACTAATCTTGACTATGGTTATACTGTCCTCTACCTCAAACACTTTTACTAGTATATTTTGACCTAGTATTTTACACATTATCGATAACTTTAGCTTACAATATACTATAAGTTTTAACGAACTGCGCTGCATATACTGTGTAATTATCGGATTCGGAATTTCAAACACTTTATATTAATAATCTTTATCAACAGTCAGCTGGCTGATACTTCTTTAAAACCATTATGTCAGAAGTTAAGATCTATCAGCCCACAATATTTATAAAATTTATTTCCCATGAAAGTTTCAGATTAGTTACGAACTTAATGCGCTGATATATCACTAATCGATACTTTTAATAACAATGCAGAAACTGAGTGAAAAAAACACACAGAACCTCGCATACATCAAAACTCTGCAATAACTATGAAACAGAGCAAAGTCTCAAAGCTAATCAATAAAACGGCATAGCATGCAATTGAATTATCGATGTAAATGTAATACTGTAACTTAAAAACAAGCCTTATTGGAAAATTAACTACATTGCTGTTATTAATTTTTTTGTGCCGAGAAGAAAGCCTTACAGAAACGTTGAATCTGAAACAAAAAATGAATTTTCAAACATGTGGGCTCTTGATACCTCTCAGTTTGCTAGGGTGAAGTGCCATGGTCTCAGTAGTTAACACAGTGCCAACCTCAAAATTGGGCCTAGTTCTCCCTGGTGGTGGAGCAAGAGGTGCATATCAGGTTGGTGCTCTTAAAGCTATAGGCGAAATACTAGTAACAAATCACAATCCGTTTCAAGTCATATCAGGTACATCTGTTGGTGCCATAACAGCTGCGTTACTAGGAGCTAATTCTGAGCGCTTTAAACTTGGTGTGAAAAGGCTTGTAAAATTTTGGAGTGCGCTTCATTGCGATGATGTTTACCACACCGACCTGACATCAATTACGCTACGTGGTGCGCATTGGGTTTTATCTCTGACACCTATTGCTTCGCTCGGTATTTCTAACCCACGTTCATTTTTGAACAACGATCCATTACGCCTAATGCTTAAAAAGCACATAAATTTCGATCGAATTGATGCAGCAATTCATAATGGCTCTTTAAGAGCGGTTAGCATTACTGCTTCTTCGTATGATCAAGGTCGAGCAGTTACGTTCTATGAGGGTACTTCCGACATCAAACCTTGGCAAAGAGCGCGACGTGAGGGCCGATCAACTCGCCTTTCAATTGATCATGTCATGGCAAGTGTCGCTTTGCCACTTGTCTTTCCAGCTCAAAGGATTGACAATCAGTATTATGGTGATGGATCGCTTCGCTTAACTTCACCGCTTAGTCCAGCCATTCACACAGGTGCCGATAAAATTTTAGTAATATCCTCTCGCGATTCATGTATAAACAATTTTTCCATGAATAAGAGTATGGAGTATCCTAGTTTAGGCTTCATCGGTGGTACAATTCTTGATAACATTTTTATGGATAATGTTGATGCAGATATTGAACGTTCGCGAAGAATAAATCGCACGCTGTCGCTAATTCCATATAAAGTACAAAACAAAACACCTCTTCGTGATATCGAAATTTTTACGCTGGAGCCGTCAAGAGACTTACGTGAGATTGCAATGGAGCACGCAGAAATTATGCCATGGACTATCCGCATGCTAATGAGCCGTCTTGGACTCTGGGGACGCGACTGGCGCCTACCGAGTTTTCTAATGTTCGAACCAAAATATTGCTGTGCGCTTATTGAACTTGGTTATTCTGATACAATAAAACGATCAGAAGAACTGAAGATATTTCTCAGATAGTTAATTTAAAATTTTACTAAATATGGCCAGCAGGAATTAATCCAAATAAGTAACTTTTTATTATCTTGGAGCAATTAATGACTTCGGCCGTCAAATTATCTTATGTCGTTCCTATCATACGATCTGTCTGTCAAACTTTTACCCATTATGTTCTTAATGATTGACTTGTCACAACTTCCAAGTGGACCATGAGCAAGTACAACATCCAACTTAAGTCTGTGACGAATTCGAGCATCTTCACAGAATTTTTCATGTTGCAATTCTAGTTCTACATCTTTAACAACCTTAATCTGGTCGGGATCAATAGGCCAAGATTGATGTCTTACTAAATTTTCAGAATTTCTCTGATCTGAAAATCCATATCCAGGGATGGGCAAACTAGGTGTTGTAGGTGGTATTACTAAAATGTTACGCTTAGAAAGTTTTTGTTCAGGTATTCTTGTTCCAATTGTGTTTAAGCCAGTCATTTCAAAAACACCACCCTTGAGTTCAACACTAGAACCACATCCACTAGGAGCAAGGGTTAGCATGAAAATCAAAATAAAGTTGGCAGATCCCCGTAATGTCTTTCTTACAATCGTGGTCTCCATTCAAATGTCCTATTATTTTATAGACACAACGTCTGTTATTTTTAAACTGACTAATCAGCAGTAAATGAATTGAACATTAAAATCACACAACCCAAAACTATTGCGATATCAGCGATATTGAAGGCAGGCCAATGATATCCAAGAGCATGAAAATCAAAGAAGTCTGCAACACCGCCTAAATGCAGACGATCGATTGCATTTCCTATTGCACCTCCAATAATCAGGCCTATGGCAACAGCCATGATAGAAGATTGTCCAGCCTGTGCCAACCATACCATTAATACTAAACAGATAATCACATAAAAAAAAACTAAAAGAAGCTGTCCTGTGTCATCCTGCTGCAGCATCCCAAAACTTATCCCCTTATTGCTAACATAAACCAAATTTAAAAAGGGGAATACCTGTATAGTAGTTGAGCTTGTAATGTCGAGGACGTTTAGCATCCACCATTTATGCAGCTGATCTATTGACGCCAAAGTAAGAGCTGTAGTCAGACCTAACCGTGAGTATCTACTCCAAAACAAGGATAAAAAATTTGTTAATTCTGACATATTTATCTCTTTTTAAAAACTATTTTATGGGCTCCTACATATGTCAGATCCTAACGCATTGTAAATATGTCATTTTAAATTATCACTTAGAGAATCAAACTCTCTAACAGCAGCGGCGTCGCGTGCAGAAAGATCAGGAAAGTTTGGATCAGAACCTACATCATCGACTATTCGCCAAGAACGTGCACATTTTTTTCCTTCAGCAAGCATTGGGACTACACTAATACCTGGGCTGTCCAACATCGTAAAAGCATACGCTGGAGCTTGATCCTTCCTTAATTTAGCACCACTTGTGATAAGTATTTCGGCAACATTAAGACCATCAAAGGCATCTCGCAGTTCAGAATCTGTAATATAAATTTCTGGATATGCTTCTAGACTAGAACCAATTCGTTTCTCACGCCTTTCGATCTCTAGCGCTCCCGTCACAACACGACGAACACGGAGTATTTTATCAAACTTATTTGCAATATCTGGGGCTAGCCAATCCGCTTTCTGTTCTGGTAGATCCTGCAAATGAACTGAACCAGTTTTTGAAGGGTAACGGTGAAGCCAAGCCTCTTCAGCTGTAAAACAAAGCACGGGAGCAAGCCAAACCACACAGCGATCAAAAATTTCAGAGATCGTATATAACGCTGCCAATCTTTTCTCAGAGGAATAAGATTCACAATAAAGTGCATCTTTACGAATATCAAAATAGAATGACGAGAGATCTGAATTCATAAACTCTGAAAGCGCTGAAATAACATATCTATATTGATATGTTTTGTAGGCGTTGCGGATCCCTCCATCAAGTTCAGCCAGTCTATGCAATACAAATCGCTCTAGTATAGGCAGATTAGAGAGATCTAGAGTCTGCATGGGGGCACTATTGTAATAATGCAAAGCTCCTATCATCCAGCGTAGTGAATTTCTTAATCTACGATACGTTTCCACAAAAGTCTTTAAAATTTCAGGTCCAATACGCAAATCGTCCGTATAGTCTGATGATGCAACCCAGAGGCGAAGGATGTCTGCTCCTATCTTATCAATA
>JABSQE010000153.1 GCA_013214245.1 Hyphomicrobiaceae bacterium | reverse complement strand
CTCTGGAAACCAATATGCAGATCTTTCCGAATCCTGCTTGTATTATATCGGCGGCATTTTAAAGCATGCCAAAGCTATCAATGCGTTCACCAACGCGTCGACCAACTCTTACAAGCGCCTGGTGCCTGGTTATGAAGCACCAGTTTTACTAGCATACTCAGCACGTAATCGGTCAGCATCATGTCGTATTCCATACACCATGTCACCTAAGGCAAAGCGTGTTGAAGTTCGATTCCCAGATCCAACTGCAAATCCATATCTCGCCTTTTCAGCGATGCTGATGGCTGGCCTTGACGGCATACAAAATAAAATTCACCCTGGTGAGCCAATGGACAAAAACCTTTATGACTTGCCACCAGCAGAGCTCGCAGAAATCTCAACCGTGGCAGTCTCGTTACGTGAAGCTTTACAGAACCTCGACATAGATCGCGCCTTCCTGAAAGCAGGGAATGTATTCTCAGACGATCAAATCGACGCTTATATCGAACTTAAGATGGAAGAAGTAGAACGCACAGATATGACGCCACATCCGGTTGAGTTTGACATGTATTATTCTGTTTGAGTTGCCTACTTGTATAACATACAACATTCATAAACGGCGGCTTTTGAGCCGCCCTTTTGTTGTATTAGCGACAACACAAAAAATTAAGTATATGTAACTAGATTGGCTCTTTTTATATATACTGTGCTAATGTTCGAAGTTATGTAAGTTTGAGTGATGGAAAAAAAATCTGCTACAGGTTCCCAAGCTAGTCGGACTAACAATAGAAGTATACTAATTCGTGGAGCACGCACACACAACCTTAAAAATATTAACGTAATCATTCCAAGAAATTCTCTAACAGTCATCACAGGTTTATCTGGCTCGGGCAAATCATCGCTTGCGTTTGATACCATTTATGCGGAAGGCCAGCGTCGATACGTTGAAAGCATGTCAGTCTATGCGCGTCAGTTTTTAGAAATGATGCAAAAGCCTGACGTCGATTACATTGAAGGTCTATCACCAGCGATTTCTATTGAACAGAAAACTACGAGTAGTAATCCACGATCGACAGTAGGTACTGTAACTGAGATTTACGATTATCTGCGCTTACTTTTTGCTCGGATCGGCATTCCATACTCTCCTACAACGGGTCTACCAATTGAGAGCCAGACCGTAACCCAGATGGTCGATATTATAATGGAATTAGGCGAGGGCACAAGAATTTATCTTCTCGCGCCCATTGTGAAGAACCGCAAGGGAGAGTTTCGCAAGGATCTTGACGAATTAATGCGTAAAGGATTCCAGAGAGTAAAAATTAATGGTGAGTTTTATGAGTTATCCGACGCGCCTAAACTCAATAAAAAATACAAACACGATATCGATATTGTAGTTGACAGGCTAGTTGTAAAAAATGATATCGAAACACGTGTTGCAGACTCTCTTGAAACAGCCTTAGAACTTGGGACTGGAATTGCGATAGCAGAGCTTGCTGATAGACTGCATCTGCCCCCTACCACTAACAAGAGAGCTAATAAATCTAAGAATAACACTCATGAACGTATCATTTTCTCATCACAATTTGCTTGTCCTGAATCTGGTTTTACTATTGATGAAGTTGAACCGAGACTTTTCTCGTTCAATTCACCAGCAGGGGCTTGCCCGGAATGTGATGGCCTTGGAACCAAGTTGCAATTTGAGCCAGATACTGTTGTGCCAAACAAAGAATTATCGTTGCAACAAGGAGCAATTTTACCTTGGGCTAAAACCGGTTCCACGTCACCTTATTATGATCAAACTTTAAATTCATTAGCACGACATTTTCAAGTGGACATGACAACACCTTGGAATAAACTTCCCCTTAACGTGCAAAACGCCCTTCTTTATGGTACTGGCAAAGACAAAGTCTCTTTCGTATATGAGGACGGCTTTAGAAATTACCAGACGCAAAAAATTTTTGAAGGTGTGATAAGTAACATTGAGCGACGCTGGCGTGAAACCGACAGTCAATGGGTGAGAGATGAATTGGCACGTTACCAGAAACAACACCCTTGCCAAACCTGCAACGGTCATCGTTTAAAACCACAGGCATTATGTATCAAAGTTTCAGGCAAAAATATTGGTGAAATATGCGATTTATCAATTCGAGAGGCTGCACAATGGTTTGATATATTGCCAACAACTTTTTCTCCTAAACAGGCTAAAATAGCAGCACGCATTATTAAGGAAATAAAAGAGCGATTAAATTTTCTTGACGAAGTTGGATTAGACTATCTCACACTTTCACGGTCTTCTGGGACACTTTCTGGCGGAGAAAGCCAGCGTATACGTTTAGCATCACAAATTGGCTCTGGTCTTAGCGGGGTGCTTTACGTGTTAGACGAACCGTCAATAGGTCTTCATCAACGCGACAACGAGCGTCTTCTAGGCACGCTGCAACATTTACGAGACCTAGGCAACACGGTAATAGTTGTAGAACACGATGAAGATGCAATACTTTGTGCAGATTATGTTATTGATGTGGGCCCAGGTGCTGGGATCCATGGCGGACGAATCACCGCGCATGGT
>JABSQE010000152.1 GCA_013214245.1 Hyphomicrobiaceae bacterium | reverse complement strand
AGTAAATTATCAGGTTCGTTCGCGCGCCACACCATCACAGGCGGAACTGCATGGTGCTCGCGATTTATTCCAGCGCATTGAATATCCGATGTTAATGCACTGCAAAGCCGGTGCTGATCGTGTTGGCATGATGAGTGTTATTTTTTTGTATGTACATCACGGATGGACAATCAAAGATGCAATGCAAAAGCATTTGTCACTTAAGTATGGTCACATCAAGCAGGCCGATACGGGTATTTTAGATCACTTCTTCGAGACGTATTTGGAGTATAACGAGCACACACCAATTGAATTTTTTGATTGGGTTGATAATGTGTACGATCCCGTTGAGGTACATCAACAATTTTATGTAAACAGTTTTTTAAATCGCCTTATTAATATTATTCTTAGAAGAGAGTGATTGAACTTAACTTTTAGACTACAGACTTGAATCAGCACTAAGCATAAGCTGTGTGTTTTATGCGTTAATCCTACGAGATTAAGCTTGTTTGTGTTGATAGTAAAATATGCGCTATATTAATTCTTTAGATTAACAAATAATTTCATTTACAACCCAGCCTTATTATGACGTCTCCGTTTCATATTCATCGGGTGGAGAATTATAACAAGCCATTCATCTCCTCAATACAGTAAACATTGGTGAGTGCAACTTACCTAATTATTTCGCGTATAACATAGTTTCATACTAGTATTATGATTAAATCGACAATAAATAAAAACACCGTTAGTAAAGCCTTACTTTCTTTGGTGTTAGCAATTTAAGTAAATATTTAGCCAGTTCTTTAACTCTTAAATATCGCAAACAATATAGTTAAGTTGTAACTTCTCAATTCGCGTGTGCAGTCTTAGTTAACGGATAAACATGAGTAACATTTTGATTCCCGAGGGTGATGTTCCGGTAGAACTTATAAATCTTCGCGAGGCTCTTGAAGAACGCTATCTTGCTTATGCGTTGTCTACTATCATGCATCGAGCATTGCCAGACGTGCGAGATGGTCTTAAGCCTGTACACAGGCGCATTATTTTTGCTATGCACGAATTGCGTCTTAACCCAGATCAAGCTCATAAAAAATGTGCCAAAATTGTTGGGGAAGTAATGGGTAACTTTCACCCACATGGTGATCAGGCCATTTACGATACACTGGTTCGTCTGGCACAAAATTTTGCCGTACGATATCCATTGGTAGACGGCCAAGGCAATTTTGGTAACATAGACGGTGATAATGCTGCCGCAATGCGTTACACTGAGAGCCGAATGACGCAAACAGCTTTAGCATTGCTTGACGGTATTGATCAGGACACCGTGGATTTTCGCTTAACATATGATGCATCAAACGAAGAACCCGTTATTTTGCCGTCCGCGTTTCCTAACCTACTGGCAAATGGATCTTCTGGAATTGCGGTTGGAATGGCAACTAATATTCCACCACACAATGCTGAAGAAATTTGTAATGCCCTGTTGCATCTCATTAAATATCCGGAGGCATCTGTTGAAAAACTTGTAGAATACATTCCTGGTCCAGACTTCCCAACGGGCGGTGTGATTATAGAAAGTAAAGCTAGCATTATAGAGGCTTATAAAACTGGTCGTGGTGGTTTTCGTTTGCGCGCTAAATGGACTAAAGAAGATATTGGTCGTGGTGGCTACCAGGTTGTGATCACTGAAATACCATATCAGATACAGAAATCGAAGTTAGTTGAAAAACTGGCTGACCTAATAGCGGATCGCAAACTACCTCTAGTGGGTGATGTGCGCGATGAGAGTGCAGAAGAGATTAGATTGATAGTTGAGCCTAAGTCTCGCGTGGTTGATGCGATTGTTATGATGGAAAGTCTATTTAAGCTATCAGAATTGGAAATTCGTTTCGGATTGAATATGAATGTTTTGTCTGCAGGTCAGGTTCCTAACGTTCTTGGGTTACGCAATGTACTTCAAGAATGGCTTAATCACCGAATGGTTGTTTTAAAGCGGCGTTCGCAATTTAGGCTCAAAAAAATTACACAACGCCTAGAGGTTCTCGATGGTTATCTTGCTGCTTTCCTGAATATTGATGAGGTAGTTCGTATCATTCGATTTGAGGAAGAGCCAAAGCGTAAGTTGATCGTTACATTCAACCTTTCTGATATTCAGGCTGAAGCTGTTCTTAATTTACGTTTGCGAGCACTCTCTCGGCTCGAAGAGATAGAGATTCGTGCAGAACATGATCGTTTGTGTGAGGAACAGCGAGCATTACTTGACTTGCTAGCCTCAGACGATAAGAAATGGATAAAAATTTCAGATGAAATTAGTATCGTTAAGGAAAAATACTCTAAAAAAACTGAAGTTGGTGCGCGACGAACGCAGCTTTCAGTGGCGCCTGAAATTGAAATTGATCTTGGACAAGCAATGATTGAAAAGGAGCCTGTAACGGTTATTCTCTCAAATAAAGGTTGGCTACGAGCTCTCAAAGGTCATCTAGACGACATGTCGCGGCTTGATTTCAAACAAGGGGATAAGTTACGCACTGTTTTGCAAGCATATACAACAGATCGCCTTTTAGTGCTGACAACCAATGGCCGTTTTTTCACAATTAATTGTGATCAGATTAAAGGCGGGCGTAGTCATGGAGAACCAGTGCGTCTAATGATTGATCTTGAAGAGAATTATGATATTGCGAAGATTTTCATTCATAAGCCCGGCCGCAGGTTACTTATTGCATCGAATTTAGGTTATGGGTTTATCGTTAATGAAAATGATATTGTGGCATCTACACGTAAAGGCAAGCAAGTCTTGAACGTACTGTCGCCAGATACTGCGAAAATTTGTGTAACTGCTGATGGGGATATGGTTGCTACTTTAGGTGACAATGGAAAATTACTGGTATTTGGCATTGGTGAAGTTAGTAAGATGGTTCGAGGAAAGGGTGTTATATTGCAACGTTTGAAGAATTCATCTCTATCCGACGCTCGAGTGTTTGATAGTTCAATAGGTTTGCCATGGTTAGATTCGGCTGGCCAAAAATGTATCATGTCTATGAAAGATCTTGCTGAATGGTGCGGTTTGAGAGCACAAGCTGGAAAAATAATGCCTAAAAGGTTTTCATTATCGAATAAGTTTGGGCCGTTATAATAAAATATTAGAACGTGTAATTTCGAATTTACCAAATAATAGTAGCTCTCAATGTAAAATGTTAATTTCCTAATCCGTTTTGTTGCAATTTCGAAAAAGCACTCTTTGGAATTAAAAAATAAAGATATCTTTAAAGCTAAAAAAATTACCACAACCATTTGCAGAACAAAGCTTGAACCACATAAAAGAGTTATCTAAATGTAACAGCTTTTTAAATACACATTAAGCGTAAATATCAAATGGATTGATAGTGAGTTAAGACAATGGAATCGCAGTATGTACGATTTTGAAAATGGTATTCTGCCGATACAGTATTTAAGTGGCTTAATAGATCAAGGTATTGTAGCTCCTATATTACCTATTAATGTAAAGCAGCTTCAGCCAGCTAGTTTAGATCTGAGGTTAGGATATAAAGCATATCGCATTCGTGCGAGTTTTTTACCTCGTCCTAACCATACTGTTGAAGAGCGACTGGGACAGCTGTTGCTACACGAGATAGATTTAACAAAGAGTGCTGTTTTAGATCCAGGTTGTGTGTACATAGTACCATTACTTGAATCCCTTAATTTACCGCTGAAGGTTTCAGCCTCGACGAATCCAAAAAGTTCAACTGGTCGACTTGATGTTTTTACACGTGTAATATGCGATGGTGTAAATGCTTTTGACTGCATACCGGCAGGCTATAACGGACCTCTTTTCGCTGAGATCTGTCCGCAAACGTTTCCAATTAAAGTACGAACTGGTTCATCCGTATGTCAAATAAGATTTCGAATAGGTTCCTGTATGGAGACGGATAACGATCTAAAGTTGCTTCATACGCACGAAACACTTGTTATGGGTGGAATGCAAACCGATATCAGTAATGGGATTTCTTTGTCTGTTAATCTTTCAGAAGAGCTATCAGAATCATCCGGTGGATTAGTTGGCTATCGTGCTAAGCGTAATACAACTTGTATAGATATCGATAAGCCTGCTTCCTGCTCTATATCGAACTTCTGGGAGCCGATCTATGCAGATAGCTCAAATTGTTTTGTGTTGGATCCAGATCAGTTTTACATTTTGGCTTCTAAAGAAGCAGTGCACATTCCGCCAAGTCATGCCGCTGAAATAATTCCTTTTAATCCGTCAGTCGGTGAGTTTCGTGTACACTACGCGGGGTTTATAGATCCGGGATTTGGACACGGTGTCTCTCAAAGCAATGGTACAAAAGTAGTTCTTGAAGTTAGAAGTCATAAAGTACCTTTTATCCTGGAGGATGGACAAATTATTGGACGTTTAGTTTTTGAACGAATGCATGCACGTCCAGATGTTCTATATGGAAAAGAACTTGGTAGCCACTACTACAATCAGGCATTAAAGTTATCTAAGCATTTTGTCTAATATGAAGTAGAACTGATATCAAATCTGTGAACCTGCTTTTGTTAATACCTCGAGTGCTGCACTTTCTTTTAGGGTTACAAAAGCCAGTACACCTCAAAGGTTTACAATAAATAGTGGATAAAACTCTACTTAATATAGTCATATGTGTGACGTACTAATATAATTATTACATCTTGCAAATTAGTTTTTTCTTAATGAAGAGCGAAGAGCTCTAATGTTTTCACCGTAAATATGTTGTTTTATAATTGAGCCCCCATTGAATATAGAGGATCCGGATACAAGTACATCAGCACCCGCAGTTACTGCGGCTTGCGCGGTTTTCTGCGTGATGCCACCGTCGACCTGAATATTAATTGGTCGCGATTCTATCATCTGACGTAGACGTTTGATTTTATCAATTTGGGAATTAATGAAAGTTTGCCCAGCGCAACCTGGGTTCACCGTCATTACGCAGATGAGATCAATGTTATCTAGTATATATTCGATAGTTTCAGGTGGCGTTGAAGGATTAAGGGCAACCCCGGCTTTTTTACCGAAACTTTTGATATTTTGTAATGAACTATTAAGATGAGGACTCGCTTCTGCATGTATGGTAATCACATCTGCTCCAGCATCTGCAAAAAAGCTTATAAACCGGTCTACAGGTGTAATCATCAAATGTACATCCATAACTGTTGTAATGTGATGGCGAAGCGCTGCACAAGTTTGTGGTCCGAATGTTATATTGGGTACAAAATGTCCATCCATCACATCAACGTGAACCCAATCACAACCCTGTGCTTCTATAGCTCTGCATTCAGCTCCTAAATTTGCGAAATCAGCGCTTAGAATGGACGGGGCAATTTTAATTGTTCTGTCAAATGCATGCATTATTACGTTCCTCTTACAAGAATTGACTTTATTTTTAGGGAATAGGTACTTCAAGCAGGTAGAGTTAGTCATTCAAATAGAATATTGTATCCCATGTTCTAATCATTATTGTTATGTACTTGTATCCATGTATCAGCAAATTAGCGTAAGATTTAAACTGGCTATACTGATAGCCGAGTATCACCAATACAAAATCAAGCTCAAAGCCATTTGTCCATGATTTACAACCATGAGAGCGTGGAGATATACGTCTATTATTCACACAGGTAATTTCCGCTTAAGTAATTTAGCATCATACTGATAACATGTGATCATCGAGTGTAATGCCCTTAAGGTTACCACGAAAAATGCAGAATTTTCTACACGGCTGTCAATCGCAATCATTTTGTCTCTGTCTGCCGCGCTAACAATACCACCATTTATAGACTGGGATCAATACAGAGGTGTTTTTGAAGAAGAAGCTTCACGTTTACTTGGGCGTAAAGTTCGTGTTGGTGGTAATATCGATTTTCGTATTCTTCCTACCCCTTATGTCGAATTCGAGAAGATAAGCATCGCGGATGCGCCTGGCATTCCAGGATCATTTATTCGGGCTGAACATTTCACTCTTTTTCTTTCTGTATCGCCGTTATTGCGTGGACGTCTTGAAACTAGTAACTTTAAGATAAGTCACCCTGTACTTCGTCTTCGCTTTGACCATGAAGGTCGCAGTAATTGGCACAACTTCAAGTTTCGCGCTTTAGACCTATCATCTGTTCCTAACGACATAAAATTGCAATCTGCAGAAATCCAGAATGGTATAATTATTGTGGAAACTAATCGCGGCGATGAGATAGCTCAAATCACAGATATTACTGGAACACTCCAGGCGAGCTCTCTTCATGGTTACGGCAAATTTCAAGGCAGCGCGACTGTTTCCAATGCAAAACTCTATTTTTCCTTTGATTCTAGCGTGGATCCTGAATCGGGTGATATACAAATAAAAACAACAGCTATCAATCAAACTACGGGTGCTGAAAACTACATTGGGGGCCTACTCAGTGACATATGGTCAAATCCCAGATTTGAAGGAGAATTTTTGGTTCATGCACAAATTAATTCTGTGAACAGCTTTCGTTACGGGTATCGTTTGCGATCCGATATTGTATTGGATTCAATAAAAGCAGAATTGTCCAATATTAATATGCTCTTTAATGGAGATGGGCGTGTTCAGAAAATAAACGGTGATTTAAGAGCAGACTGGAAAAATAAAGTTTTTGTCACTGGCAATTTAGTTTCACGTTGGCTTGATCTGGATGCAATGGCTCTTGGCAAAACCCAAGGCGGTCTTTACCAGCTTTTTAAGCTTCTTGAAAAGAACATTGATTTCAAGAACAAATCAATAGTGTCAACTCGTGTTGATATTAGCATCGAGCAAGCTCGGTTAGGCGGCAAAATTATTAATGGTATAACGGGAAGTTTTTATCGCTCTGCGGATAAGGTACATATTGAGCATCTTCGTGCAAACTTACCTGGAAGTACAAAATT
>JABSQE010000151.1 GCA_013214245.1 Hyphomicrobiaceae bacterium | reverse complement strand
TTAATTGAACAACTGAAACGTGGACCTACGAATGCCACAGTACATGGGCGTCAAATACATGAAAAATTACCTCTCACAGTTTATCAGGACTTATTTTTCGGATTACCTGATACCGTACGTGCGTCCATAGAGTCGCGCTGGTGTAAAGCAGCAGATGATCCGTCATGCATAGGCAACGCATTCCCTATTGCTGCTATACGCTATGGGAATGTGATTGTTGCAATTCAGCCTGCCAGGGGATATAATTTAGATCCTAAATCTAGCTACCATGACCCAGCTCTTCCACCACCGCACAACTATTTGGCATTCTACTTTTGGCTTCGAAGATGTGCTGGCGTGCACGCAGTTATTCATCTCGGAAAACACGGGAATTTAGAGTGGCTGCCCGGAAACGCGTTGGCCCTTTCTCAGGATTGCTTCCCTGAGGTTGCGCTAGGGGTACTTCCCAACATCTATCCTTTTATTGTAAATGATCCTGGCGAAGGCAGCCAGGCAAAACGGCGTACATCAGCCGTTATTATTGATCATCTTATGCCAGCCATGACAAGAGCAGAAAGCCACGGACCAACGGCCGAACTTGAAGTTCTGATTGACGAATTTTATGATGCGGCCGGAATTGATCAGCCGAGGCAAAAATTCCTCGAACAAGAAATTATAAATACTTCTATTCGCTTAGGGTTGGATCGAGATTGTGGTTTCAATATCAAAGATAGTGGTTACGAGATACTGCAAGCTCTAGATAGCCATTTGTGCGATCTTAAAGAGATGCAAATCCGTGATGGTTTACATATACTCGGCTCTTCTCCCGTTGGCCGAATGAGAACAGATACGCTATTAGCTTTAGCGCGTGTGCCGCGTGGTAGTTCTAATGGTCAGAACATGTCAATACTGCAAGCTCTAGCAAATGATCTTGGTTTGAGCCATTTTAATCCACTGGATTGCAAATCTGCAGCTAATTGGACAGGCAACAGACCACGTCATTTATTGCGGGTCTCAACTCAGCCCTGGCGTACAGCGGGAGATACTGTTGAACGTTTGGAGCTGCTTGCAGCAGCACTTATTTCAGGGGAGTTCGCACCTGAACTGGAATGGATACAGACACGCCTCGTTTTGAAATGGATTATTAATGATTTAGCACCTAGTCTTGACCAATCTGGCAAACGAGAATTGGCAGGTATTCTGTCAGCACTTGATGGTTGTTTTATAGAGCCTGGTCCCTCTGGGGCACCAACAAGAGGGCGTCCGGATGTGTTGCCAACAGGAAGGAATTTTTTCTCATTAGATAGCCGCATCCTTCCGACACGAGCTGCATGGGAGTTGGGGCGCAAATCAGCTGAGCGAGTAATAGAACGTTATTGCCAAGATCATGGAGATTGGCCGCGAGCCGTTGCAATTAGTGCATGGGGAACTTCGAACATGCGTACCGGTGGTGACGACATTGCTCAAGCACTTGCATTAATGGGGGTGAGCCCAACTTGGGAAGCAGCATCTGGTCGTGTCATTGGTTTTGAGATCATACCACTCGTCAAACTTGGCCGGCCGCGCGTAGATGTAACATTCCGCATGTCTGGTTTTTTTCGTGATGCATTTCCGGCACAGATAGACCTTTTGGATAGTGCTGTACAAGCAGTTGCAAATCTTGAGGAAACAACAATAGATAATCCACTCGCTGCATGTGTTAAGGAAGATATTAAAGGCTTGATTAGTAAAGGTTTGAGCGCAGAAACAGCTAGGCGACAGGCAACAAGCCGTGTGTTTAGTACAATGCCTACCGGTTATGGAGCAGGATTACAAACATTGTTGGATGAAAAGATCTGGAATGATGAAAATGATCTTGCAGATGCTTATCTCACTTGGGGACATTATGCTTACGGTGGCGGCCAGGAAGGACGAGCAGACCAAAATGCCTTTAAAACACGAATTGCTTCAATTGACGCAGTGTTGCATAACCAGGACAATCGCGAACATGATCTTCTAGATAGCGATGACTATTATCAATTTGCTGGTGGACTTTGTGTGGCTAATAAATCATTATCTGGCAGATCTGTGCCGGTATATTTTAACGACCACTCCCGTCCAGAGCGTCCTATTGTACGGGTTTTAGAGGAAGAAATTGGGCGTGTAGTTCGTGGCCGTGCATCTAATCCAAAATGGCTTGCGGGTGTTATGCGCCATGGTTATAAAGGTGCATTTGAGATTGCAGCTACAGTAGATTATCTTTTTGCTTTTGCTGCAACTACCAATTCCGTTGGTGATCATCATTTTGATGTTCTTTATAAGGCATATATTGAGGATGATATAGTGCGCGAATTTCTTGAAAAAAATAATAAAGACGCACTTATAGAGATTGCCGAAAAATTTGAGGAAGCCATCCAGCGTAGACTATGGTCTCCTAGACGTAATAGCATTTCCAACATGCTCGCTCAGCTTACACAAGACAAAACATTTTAGGAGGCATCATATCTTAGGTGTTTTAAAAATAACTATTAATTATAAAAGAGCTCCGAATGACCAACAATATTGAATTATCTTCAGCTACTGCGGCCGCTGCTAGTGAAGATCACGAACGAAAGATGGCGAAAAAGAAAGCTATACGTGACAAAATTATAGCTACTAAAACTAGAAACCAAGGCTTGTTATTAGTTTTTACTGGTAAGGGAAAAGGTAAATCAACTGCAGCTTTTGGTATGATATTTCGTGCAATCGCACATGGTATACCATCAGCGGTGATACAATTTATCAAAGGGGGAATGGAAACTGGTGAGCGTAATCTTATAAAAAAACATTTTTCACACCTGTGTCAGTTTTATACTATGGGAGATGGTTTTACCTGGGAGACACAGAATCTTGAGCGTGATATCTCACGGGCTCAAGCCGCATGGAAAAAGGCGCAGCTGTTGATATGTGATCCAAATATTAATATGGTTGTGCTAGATGAATTGAGTGTTGCTATTCATTATAACTATATACGACTTGAAGAAGTGTTGGCTTTTTTAAAAATAAAAAGACCACATAATACTCACGTTATTATTACAGGGCGTAATGCCCATAAAGATTTAATCGCTTTAGCGGATTTAGCCACTGATATGAGATTACTTAAGCATCCGTTTAGTTCCGGCATCAGTGCTCAGGCTGGTGTAGAGTTTTGAATCTATAGTGTGTTATAAATAGTAAGCTATGGTTGTAAAATGCAAAACTCGAGATATACCAAAAAGCTATTGTCTTAGAAAAGGCGGTTGAGATTCCGCCTGTTTTTATCTGAAATTTAACAGAAAAGTTTCTGTTGTTTCATCATAGATTGCTTATCTCCAAAATTAGGAGTGGATTACATGTATCAAAAGGCGATCACTGCGCTTATTTCTAACACTAAGTTAATGCTGGGCTATTCAATAAAGGTTTATAGCTTTCGTGTTCATAAGGCTTTTCAGCAAGCTCTATTTCAATTAAAATTTTGTTATATTCATTTGTAGTTTTTTCAAGTTTGACTTTGAGGTCGGCTATGGAGGAGTAAAGATTAGCTCGGCGTTGCACAGCTGCCCGCGCGAATGTTGAATAAGCGAAGTGAGACGCGTCGAAAATACCAGTATGTTCCTCTTCGACAACAACCTGTTTTGTCAACTCTTCTATTATATCACCGAATTCATCAAGCATTTGCTGTAGTGTTCTTATTTCTAAAGATTTTGCCTCAGCCGCAAATCTTTTAGTGTTTAGTTTAGAGTTACGAATTTTCATGTTAGATATCCTTTAAGGCTAGAAAATAATTAAGCTTAATTAAATTGGTATCTATGTGATTTGCAAAGATGTATTTTAACATCGCAAATGAGCCATCCTCGTTTCGTAACTATTAAGTTCCCAAACAGCAGAACAATTATTCTTCATATCCATTTATGATTATGAATGTCTTTAGTAAAATTGTAGTAAAGTAATGACACTTAGAATTAAAATTTTTTACTTTATTATAGTAAGCCGGATAAAACGCCGCTTAAGCCATAACTAAAAAGTAACACTTCCTTCTATCGTAAACAAAGCTAACTATATACTTGCAAAGTTTTATGTGTTGTAACTGAGGTAAACTCCATTAGAAAAAATGTGTAGATTATTACTGTGTAATAGACAACTCCAATTATTCGTTTGACGATGCAGTTTTCATAGTTGGAGAGAAAACAATTATTTACAATAAACAGCTACCGCTGCAAATGCAGCTGAAAGTAAGGTTCTCTCTATAAAAACCAGTTATCTGGTCTGCAAATTTGCTACAATCGTAAATCGCAGTGAGTAGATTTTACGAACCCTTGACATAGTATAAAATTTGAACATCACACCATTATGAACGTTTTATATGTCCTTGATTTAATAAATTAAAAAAAGTTAGACACTTGACTTTATATGTCAGCACTTAATTGTGTTAGTAGCAAAAAAGTGTTTTAACATAGTTAATATAGCAAAACACAAAATATGTACTCAAACCTAAACGTCATAATAAAAAAAGTCGGTGTGATTTGTCCATTTCATGCAGAAGCACAAGTGCGAACAAATAATAATGCGATACCTAGTGTCAATTCTGCAATGTCAAGCTCATACCTGTTTAGAGGCTCACAATTCAAGAGAGTGTCACAAAATTAGCAACAAAGCAATCTTAGGCCTGTGGCAAAACTGTAAAATTTGCTACATTATGATTCGAATAGAACACTATTGGCAATTAGTTATGCTGATAATTTAGCTAATTTAGAAGTGTACAATAATAAAGATTAGAAGTTTTTTCAGATTTAGCAACATTAAATTAGGGTTTATTAACCTTTAACATTTAATTTTCATATAAAGTTAAGGATAAATGCCAAACTTATATATCGGACACGAAATGTAGATATGGCTAGGGAACGAGGAGCAGCAGAATGCAAGTTCTTTTGATAGAGGATGATAGTGCGACTGCGCAAAGCATTGAGTTGATGCTTAAGTCGGAAGGTTATAAAATTTACACAACCGACCTTGGTGAAGAGGGAGTAGATCTTGGTAAGATTTTTAATTACGATATAATATTGCTTGATCTAGATTTACCGGATGTTAGTGGGTATGAAGTTCTGAAATCCCTTCGTGTAAATAAAGTATCAACTCCCATCTTAATTCTTTCCGGCCTTGGAGGTATAGAAGATAAAGTGAAAGGTCTTGGCTTTGGCGCTGATGATTACATGACCAAGCCGTTTCACAAAGACGAACTTGTCGCACGCATTCAGGCTGTTGTACGTCGTTCTCAGGGTCATGCTCAATCTATCGTTGAGACTGGAGAACTTAAAGTAAATTTAGACGCAAAAACCGTAGAAGCTCGGGGTCAAATAGTACACCTTACAGGAAAAGAATATCAAATGCTTGAGCTTTTGTCTTTGCGTAAAGGAACAACGTTGACAAAAGAAATGTTTCTCAACCATCTTTACGGCGGAATGGATGAGCCGGAGTTGAAAATCATCGATGTTTTTATTTGTAAGTTACGTAAAAAATTACAGGCAGCAACTGGTGGTAAGCACTACATAGAGACTGTCTGGGGACGTGGATACGTACTGCGAAACCCATCGGAAAACACTGGTGCTACACATGCAGCATAGGTGCTACTTTGGATACACAACATAAACTTTTTTTAATGAAGGCAGCTATCCTATGTAATTGATTCTAATTAGCTTGGTCTTTACTTTCAGCCAAGCAAGTTAAGGAGCTTCTAAAGTCTCCAGGCACCATCACGTATGTTATTAGATTGCGCTCACGAAAGCTTATCTACTATAAATGTACTTGAAAAAGTTGTGGGGTAGAATTAATTCTCACCATAAAAGATATATCGCGGTCAAATAAAGTACAGTAATTGTAAAAAGGCTCCGGATACTGCGTTTGAGTAAGCTAATTGCAAGTTGCACTCAAACAATAAAATAATGAAATTAATTTTTTGTTCTAGCAGAAACTTTGATGCTCCTACAACTATTTAAAGTATCGTCATATTTTATCTTCATATAGTTTCCTGCGTTGATAATTCACTTAGAAGTTATAGTGTATCATTACGTGATTTAAAGTACCAAAGCGTTTCTTTTCCTGGCGATCCTACTTTCCACATATTTTTAAATGACAAACTATTTAGCGGATTAGTAGGTTGTATTTTTTGTTTTATGTATTTGTTTGAAGCAATTTGATGCGATGAAGATAAGACTTCTATTATTTAGAATAATCATGAGCTATACCAGTGACCGTTCTGTATGATTCTAGTTTTAATGTGACTTTCCATCACGACAGATTAAGGTTATATGCAAGATAAATACTCCCGCGGTGAACGTAAAACATGGTAGGTTAGCTAAAATTTAGTTTTTTATGAGATAAGTAAAGAGCGTGCATATGAAAAGTCTTGAAACACTACCTATAAACATAGTTACTATTCCGGTTACACCGTTAAGGCAAAATTGTAGTGTGCTTTGGCGTAAGGCAGGCCACACAGGCACTCTTGTGGATCCAGGGGGTGATGTTGATCTTATAATGAGAGCTGTTTCGAATAATAATATTACTATCGAAAAAATTGTACTGACTCACGGTCACTTTGATCACGTTGCTGGAGCTGATGAATTATCAAAAATGCTCGAGGTTAGCATAGAAGGTCCGCATGTAGATGATAAATTTTTGCTTGATAGTGTGGCTGAGACAGCAAGAAATTATGGTATCGACGGAGCACGCGATGTTGCACCAGATAAATGGCTAGGTGAGGGTCAGACTTGCTCTATTGCAGAGTGTGATTTTGAAGTTCTCCACTGTCCAGGCCATTCGCCGGGATCAGTTGTGTATTTAAATCGCACGTTGCGTTTTGCTATAGTTGGTGATGTGATATTTAAAGGAGCGGTAGGGCGTTCTGATTTCCCATATGGTGATCACAAGGCATTAATATCCAATATAAAAAATAAATTGCTTATTGCTGACAATGACGACATCGCTTTTATTTGCGGGCACGGCTCCTCAAGTTCCTTTGGTCATGAACGTAGCACTAATCCGTTTATTGTATAAAATTTGAGTGCGCCATTCCCAATTTGACGGTTCCGGCTACTCGTTTACTAGTATTATAGTCGGTATGGGAACTAATGCGTCTTTTTTTCGACAGGCAACACTCAGTATCGGTAAAAGTTATGATCTGTGTCGAGAAAAATACGTTGAGGCTCCCCAACCGGCACCTGCAGCGATAAATACAGTGAAAATTCCGTAGAAAAATGGATAGCTTGACGCAAAATTATAGATGTACCGACCAATGCCTTCTCTTGTTAGTTGAACCTTGGATACAAAAGTGTCCAATAATATACCGTTACGAAAAAGATGAACCCGTGCTGTGAGAGGTCCAACGGGAACATTAGCAGGTAAGTTTATACTTGTTCGAAACAGGCTTGGACCTACAAAAACTGTACCAAATCTATTTTCAACATAAAGTCCTTGCTTGCGTTTTAAGCGTACAATAGCAACTTTATATGTTTGACGGTTCTTTTTAGTAATGCGCTGTTCCTCTGGACGATTTGAGAATACCATGGAAATATGAACAAAACCTATTCCGTGCTGATCTAGAATGTGAGGTTCAGTAATTTTATTTAGTGGACGATTAGTTGAAATAGCATAATAACTAGGAATAGAAGAGAAATATATAGCCTCAGTGTTAAACCAAAGACCTGCAACGTTAGATTTTTTCCTTAGTACTAAAGGGTTGCCGACCCCTTCTACAACCACAACTACGTCATAAGGATTTCTATTATCCTTAGTTCTACGCGCGTTCTCTACCGCTCCAAACACAATAATCTCAGTGCCTGTAAAACTCGAAGTAATACCGACGCTACGAGTAGAAATGTCGGCTTGAACGCTTTCCTTAGCGAAATCGGATCGTTTGGCCTCTGCTGGTGTTATTAACATGTAAGGTATAAAACATGGCCAGAGAAAAAGTACAGCTGACAGTATCCAATAAATTGGAGGCATCATTTTTGTTACCCGGGCTGGTGAAATTATTCCCATTTAATAGCCGCCAAAGACAGGTGCCATAGAATACAATTCATCGGGTTTTGTAACGAGTTGCCAAGCTATCCTTGAACATATTCCTATTACAAGCGCAGCAAGTAAAAAGCGTAACTGTTCTCCTTTAAGCTTTTCACCAGCAGCAGCACCGAACTGAGCACCTATTACACCTCCTATCATAAGTAACATGGCCAGTACAATATCCACTGATTGGTTTTTAACAGCATGCAGTATGGTTGTTGCTGCTGTTACAAAAACAATTTGAAACAAAGATGTGCCCACAACCACATTAGTTGGTACACGAAGTAGATAAATCATAGCTGGGATGATTACAAAACCGCCACCAACGCCCATTATTGCAGCTAAAAAGCCAACCATCAAACCAATAAAAAGTGGTGGAATGGCACTGATGTAAAGTTTTGACCGGCGAAAGCGTATCTTTAATGGCAAACCATGAAT
>JABSQE010000150.1 GCA_013214245.1 Hyphomicrobiaceae bacterium | reverse complement strand
GCTGGAAATCGCCCTGCAACAGATTTTGATCCTAAAAATTGTACAGGTGGTAATTGCGACCGTCGTGTTCGGTATCTAAAAGTGGTGACCGAGTTGTTGATAGACGACCTAGATTGGATGGTAAAGCAATGGACCTCGAATGGTGAGGCTCGCAAGACGTTAATGGCAAAAAATACTGTAAATGCTTATACGGCTATTTTTACGGGTATGGGCTCCCTTTCTTATGGTGAGCTTGCTGGCGAACGTATGAAACTTGGTCTGCTATTACACGACTCAGAGGAGGAGCATGATTGTTTTGCTGATAACACGCACAATTCTCATTACTACAATGCTATTGGCATTCAAAATGTCTATCTTGGCCGCTATAAACGCATTGACGGCAGCATTGTTATTGGCGCTAGTCTGTCTGATTTAGTAAAGACAGTAGACAACGAAATTGACAGCCGTTTGAGAACTGCATTGAGCAAAACAATAAATAAATTTGAGATATTAGTCGCACGTGCGGAAACGACAGAAGCATACGATCAAATGATTGCGGAGGGTAATGCAGCAGGAAATAAGACGGTACAATCAGCTATAGACAGTTTGCTTATGCAAACAAAATATATAAAACGCGCCGCTGCAGCGCTTAATCTAAAAAGGATTCAATTCGCTGGCTCTAATAGTCTTGACAGCCCTTTAGATATTGAGTGACATTTCACTAGAATAAATTTTTTTAATGAAAAGAGAGTTCTCATTTCAGGTTTTGTTAAGTAAAAAAATATAGTCAGCACATAAACTTGAGCTAGGTTTGTGTTATACGAGAAACAAATGTTTCTTAGTGCAAGTTTATGTTCAGCTTGCAGGGGGTGAAGAGAAATATTCTCTCCAACCGTAATAGTAAAAAGTTTTTTGCATCTAACACAAGCTGGATGAACCGTCACGAAAAGCAATAATCGGGCTACAAATAAAAAATTGCATTCGCATTTGCAGCATAATGCGGGAACAGTAAATATCGTAGCACTTTCTGAAAAGCTTTATGCTTCAGCTCTAGCTTTAACAAAATCATAAGATAACTTAGGTCTGCTATATACAATACGCTCATATGAACTTTGCCATTTTAAAAATGAATGTAGGCAAGCATGATCTAACAACCTGCCTTTAGGAGATTTAGTGTAATTGATAATGTGCCTTTCGGTCTCAGCATAGATAGATGAACATTAGCAATTACAAGAACTTGCTACTCAGAGACACGATAGCGAAGGCCGAATTAAAAATTCCTATAAAGAAATAAATTGTAAGCTGGAAGATAGCAGTTAGACATTCTTACGCATACAGATCTAAAAGATAACTAATTTCAGATATGGACTTTAACATTCTCAAACAATTGTTTCACTATGAATAGTTCTGCAATTATTGGCTTGGGCTTTCTTAAAGTTATTCCAATAAATCAAACATTTGCTCACACAGACCCTTGTTATCTAACATAATAACAACAAATGAGGGCGCGTAAACTAAATCTAGTCAATTGAAACAGTCGCTTAATATTAGAACATTTTAGTTGAAAAGCTAGCTCTCTCCACGTAACTCAACAGACAGCTGAGTTTTTCTCAAATGATACAGGTATCTCAACCAAACTTATTCACAAACGGTATGAAAACCGTACACTTAAAAAAGTTTATAGATTCGATTAAATTTTTTGTTAGTCGACCGTGAAGATCACTACAAACGGCGAATTCTTCAGTTTTTTGAAAGTCGTAATCAAAACGTTACATACCAGTATAGGTATTATAAGAGATAAACACGTCATACGTCCTATGATGTATCAACTCACAAACCAACATGTTCTCTTCGCTATAGTGTAGTAGCGGATTAGATAGAATCTTAGTACTTTTAATGCTTCTATTAAAACTAATCCTCGGGTAGTAAAGAACTTTTTAAGAGCGTATCCTAGAACCAAGAAACAGGTAATTAACTCTGAAAAAATATTATTTGAAGTATAAAGAGAGTTAAGTATATCTGTATTAATGGCAGAAAAGCTTTTGAAAGATCAGAAACTGTTTCACCAAGAAAGCAATAGACGTTTTAGTAGCAGATAGCTCTGCTTAAACGTATTTCTCATACAAAAAAAATAGCTAAACTGAAAAATTAGTAAACCATAAGTTTTAATGCCACAATTAGAGATTAAAGTATCTTTAACTGTACGTATTTAAAAGAGCTTTAATAACATGGGTAAATGTAGATAACAATATAATAATCGAATAATTGAAATCAGAGGCAACTGTATGATATTGAGTAGGAGTAGGATTAAGAATAAAATTAACTGTAAAAGTTAATATCTAGCAAAAATTTATAATACACAGGGTACATGCTTAAACTAAAAGTATGCCAGTGTAAGGAAAACATAGTTTTCTAATCACACGTGACATGTAAATTGCCTGATAATGCTTAAATGTAAATAATCAAGCTATCATCATAGCATTTTACTTATAAAAGTTATGATTACCTTAGTTTCCAAAAATACTTTGCAAAATACTACACCTATATCCAACCTGTAAACCACTTACACAATAAGACAAAAATGAAAAGTGAAAAACCAATAAGTTTATATTCGAAACATAATAGCTAATAAACTGATTTACTCAAAATCTCGAGATAAAATGAGTGATCCACCAAATAAATTGTCATAAACCAAATACGACACCAACTGATCAAAATACGCGATATTTTAAAACTACTTGTGTATGATATAAGTAACTTACTTGATCTTCGCTTCTTTAAACTGAACATGTTTCCTTAAGACTGGATCATATTTTCGAAACGTAATCTTTTCAGTAGTATTGCGTGGGTTTTTTTTTGTAACATAAAAATATCCTGTATTCGCAGTAGAAACTAACTTTATTTTTTGTGTAACTGGTTTTGCCATTCTCGGACCTTAAATAAAATGTGTATTTTTTATATTGCTCACACATATATAAATGTCAAGTGTATCATCTACATATTGAACCCAGCAAACTATTAAGCTGTAAAATTAAGTTCGATTAACCAGAGTATACGTCATCTAACCATTCACTATCCAGGTATGCTCTTGGAGAGATTCTAATTAATATTCTACATAACTTCAATATCCTCTTCTATATCCTTCTTGAAGAAAAAATTCATTCAAGATGTTACCTATTCCGCTTGGACCCTGCCAGTAACTAAAACAGACTAATCTTCTAGGATTAGAGCTTAAATCTATTTCGTATAAAGCTGTATTTGAAATCACCAGTTTTTGCTACAAAATGTGAAATATATTTTTATATAACTGTCTTTCAGATTTTCATTTAGCTTAAACCTTAAGCAAGCTTATAGGTCAGTATTTAGAAAATTCTTAGGTTAGAAGCAAATCCAAACTGTAAATTATGCTTAAATATTTAAATATCCAAACAGTTTACATAAATTAGCAAATACCTGATGCGAGCTCATTTTATATTACAGAATGATTAACATCTGGCTGTGCAAAATTTACATTATTGGTACTTTCAAAGCTTTCTATGAAACTATCAGCTAAAGACATTATATCATCTATGCAATAAATAGAGATGTACTTATGATGTAAGTAGGTAGTCGATCCTTCGATACAGATGATGTGTTCAAGTTTTCAGTACTTCAGAACAATGTTTGAACAATAAAATTTGTTTTCGATATTTCAAATTTATATTTTGTTTTGATAGCTAACTAGACGACAGAGCTAGCAGTCAGCTGGGAATATGCGAAAATAAATACAAGTTACAAGGCTGTATACTGTGAAAGCAGTATGAGTAATAGAGCCTTCAAAGTTATAGATAAGAAATGGCTTCAAAAAAAATATCTAGAACACTGATGCTTATTAGCATTTATCGCAATATCACTTTATTAGCAATCTGTCAGGCGCTTCATATTTGTGTGACAGCACTTGTCGTTACCGCAACTCCTCTAACCGGATATGCATTACTAGGGGTAGATAAAACACTCGCAACACTTCCATTTATGGCATATTATTTTGGTATTATGGCTTTCAGTGTTCCTGCCTCCTTGCTTATGGCAAGAATTGGACGACGTGCAGGCTTTTCGTTAGGCAGTTTAATAGGAGCGGCTGCAGGAGGTATATCTACGGCAGCTGTCTTTCGTCAAGATTTTCTTTTGCTATGCGTTGGATTAATATTGATAGGCTGCGCAGCATCTTTTGCAACATACTACCGTTTTGCGGCTGCCGATGCGGTGAACGATATATCTCGTCCCAAATCTATATCACTTGTTTTAGCGGGAGGTGTAATAGCGGGTCTAGTAGGACCACAAACAGCTAAATACACAGTTGACTGGTTCGCACCTATAATGTTCGCTGGAATTTACTTTATGATAGTAATTTACAATTTGATTTCTTTACTAGTAATTCAAGGTCTTAAGATCCCACACCTGACAAAGCAGGAGCGCTTATCTGGCGGTAGACCTATGCGTATTATCATGTGTAAACCAAAATATATCACAGCAATTTTATCCTCAACGATTAGTTACGGAGCCATGGCCTTGATTATGTCTGGAACACCACTTGCTATGTTTGCCTGTGGTTTTGATTTTGATTCCAGCACAACAGTTACTCAGGCCCATGTAATAGGTATGTTTATACCTTCATTCTTGACCGGTCATCTTATCGTTCGCTTTGGTTCGTTCCGAATTATTATTATTGGTGCTTTCACAATAGGAGTGTGCGCTTTGACCAATGCTTCAGGTATAAATTTTATGAATTTTTTTATTTCTAATACTCTTGTGGGTGTGGGCTGGAACTTTATGTACATCGGTGGATCATCTTTGCTTACAGAAACTTATGAGCCATCAGAGCGCGCAAAAGTACAGGCAAGCCACGATTTTATAGTTTTTTTTGTAACCGTAATTTTAGCAGGACTTTCTGGCTTGCTACAAGCTTACATAGGCTGGATAATTTTGAATCTTATTATTTTAATTATTGCAATAATATTTGTGTTATTTTTGTTCTATCTAGACCATACAAAAGAAAGAAATATTGGAGTATAACACTTCAAAATGTGCGCAAATAGTTTCATAATTAAACTGTCATAAGCAGTTTAATTTTTAAGATGCTAGTGCGGACCAAACTTTTTCAAAATTTATACAACAAAATCTTTTATTTGAACATGGGCTATTCGTTGTAGATACTCATCTACATACCCCGTAATTTTAAATACCGAAAGTCTAGAGTGAAGCTCTACTTATCATACCTGTGATGAACGCCGCCTTCAGTCTCCACATAGTAAATTGATTAACTATTCTGATCTAGCTAATGATACCAATATTCTCCAAACTACAATCTGAACTACCACCTAGATAAAAATGCAGTTTAAGCATAAACCCATTTCTTTAGTGATAAATTTGGGGTGCTAAATCAACGATATTTGAATCATACTGCTTTATGACCCTTTTAATTTAAACTATGCACATTAAACAATAAAGTCAAAAGGGACTGTTACAAACTTCTTTAGAGAAAGCAACTCTCAGATCTAACTCACTCATGTTATCCGTATTAACTAAAACTGAAATTTATTGATGCCAACCAAGAATCACTTAAAGCTTTAGAACACACTACGATTGACCCTTATATGTAAGCAAAGCAATCAGCCCTAACCATATTTAACGAAACTTCTGTCAAAAAAATAAATGGTTCACTTACTTCATGTGAGATCTTCTTTTATTAACGTCATTTTTCACCAGTGTAATACTTTTTACTTATAAAAGTCTAAAATTTCTTTTTTTATATAACCATTATATGGTAAAGAGATTTTTTTGGTGATGAAAAATAAATCTGAACTGAGATATATAAACTGCGGCTATTAATCGAAAACTATCTTATTAAATTCAACCTAAATGCTTCAACACAACATAGTCGGCATAACCACCATAAAGTTGATGATATTTAAAATCAAAACCTATATTCTCAGCGCGAATATTGAGCTCCATCTTAAGTTCAGAACGTGGATAAACCTTAAATTTACCCAGCCAAGCAAACAGCATTACTCTAAAAATTTTAGGCCAGCTGCTTTGCTGTCCAAAATCAATGACATGCAAGCTACCTTCACTTGAAACTGCAGCCAGAGAAGCATCTAGAGTTTTACGCCATGACGGAATCATTGACAAAGCATATGAAACGAATACCCTGTTTACTCCAGCTATCCCGAACAATTTATGAAGGTCAAACTGAGAAGCATCACCCTGTGCAAGAGAAATTTTATCCGAAAGACCAGCTCTACAAATAGACTGGTGAGCTGTATCTAACATCTTATTTGAAATATCAAAGCCATAAAATTTAGCGTGTGGATAACGCCGGGCAGCCATGATTAGATTTCGTCCTGTACCACAACCAATTTCAAGTACTGTTTCAGCCACAGCTGGATTCAAATCATCTAATAAATGATCACGACCAAGAAGGTAGTATTTTCGTGTTATATCATATATATATCGCTGATATTTATACATATCATTCATACTATTAACGGAATCAACATCATTGCTGCTCACTATGTTAATCTCCTGTGAATTTGCTCAGCGTTTATAAACATATAGATGAAATCCACCATAAATGGACGAACGATCTTTCAAGACCCACTCGCGGCATTTTTCTTTGCTATAGGAGAACCTACTTAAAATTTCATCAGAAACTCGTCCCGGTAGTATACTCTCTTCTCCGGCAGTCCTAAAAATAACGCGTGCACCTGGCTTGGCAGTTCGCTCAATTTCTTTCCATAATCCAGACAGAATTTTGTCTGTCATCCAATCTTGAGCATCTAATAGCACATATCCATCTAACGAATCATCATTCTGTGCGGCTAGATACTCCGTAAATGAACAGTGCTCGACTTCAAGATTATCGATACGTTCACATAGATTATTGAAATAGTCAGGTTTCAAATACAGGGGGAGCGGTCCCGTTCCCCCCGTTGCATAACGGCGACCAAACGCCTGCCATGCAAAATAATTATCTCGCAAATCAAAATCACATGCTAATCGTTCAAGACGTTTAAGAAGTACCTTTGACATTTGAGGCTCTTTACCTTTGAGAGCTTCAAACTGAGATGGCGGAATACCCAGACCGAATAGCGCCGAAGGTTTATTCAGCAGCCAACGGATGTGGCGTTTTTCAAATAGCGGCGCAAGTTCGGTCTCAAAAATCTGGCGCTGTTCATCTCGGCTACTTGCGGTAAGAATTTTACGCGGATTACGACCATGAACACGGGCAAGAAGATGGCTAACACCAATGAATGTGCCAAGCAGTCCATGCTTGTAAAGGTTGTTACCAAAGTAACTTATACGTCGTCGTCCTAAAAAATTACGGCTTTCCCAGTATTTACGAGATGTGTCATCCAGGTTTGGACGAATGAATTGTTCGTAGGTTTTAATGTTATCGAAGGTGTCAGCTTCAGCAAAAAACCTATGAAAAGTGCGATAATCTGGCAAGTGCCGAACCGCAGTTTGCTTGAGCTTGTTTAACGCAACATGTGCTGGATTAAGGTCAACAGCTGTAACCCGAACCGGTGCAGCTGAGAGATAGTTAAGAATATTACAGCCACCCGAAGCGATAGCAACAAGGTGATCTCCGGGGTTAAGATCTAAAGCTTCTAAGTCAACGATCGGATCTTCCCATATTTGCGGGTACACGAGACCAGAAAAAGCTAAAGTAAACAAGCGCTCTTGTATGCCCCGGCCAGACACAGCCTTATGGCGCAGAACAGCCTGACGCAATCGTTTTTGCTTGTTGCGATTAAAAAAGCGCGAACTAACTTCGCTCGTGGTAGCAGGTTCCTGCTGCATTGGTGATATTTTTTCCTTAGATCGTGATTCTTAAACGCACAAGTAGTGCGCCATACCACGTTCGGATGAACAGTTATTCATTAAACTTGGTACTGCCTGATAACTGTTTTGATCTCTGTTGTAAAAAGTTCAGCGATCAAAGTACAGTATTGCACATACACTCTCTCAAATTAAGAAAATGCGAGGGTGATGGAACAAAGTAACAACCACTTTGCTACTAACTTGAATACAGATGTTTACAGTATTTAATATCTCCATGATAAAGATGTAGGATACTTGTTATTATGTTTAAAGCAAAATTTAGAATAACCACCGCCCTTTACAACTTGAGATGTTCCTAGTTACACCATACGTTGTCAAATAACTAACGTAAACTTCGAAACTTAACGCAAAAAGCATTATGGGTATAGTCAGAATAGACACGTCAACATAAAATTATGGTCTTTAAAATGTTCTAAAAAGCGCATAAGCCTCTTTGAAAGCACCCCAACCTATTTTTTGTATATCCCTTTTGTCAAGGTAGAATTTTACTAACGTTATTAGTTGCAATCAAATTATGGATTGTATTTAAGTAAGATCAATGAGTTGTGAGACTATAGCATGAATGCCAGTGAAAGCTTTACGCGTTAATTTAAAACATAATTCATACTACGATTATTATCATATAATAACTTATGCGTTTCTAAGTATGCGAATAAGTACATAAAATAGGATGAGGAAACTTTAACAGGTAGCATTTAGATTACCGACCTAACCTTACAGAAATGTAAAATGTCATAAACCAGAAGATTTCTTATAACGGTAATTACGTTGACGAGTACTCTTAATGATTGAGAGGCGCTTTTTTTTCCCCACACTTAACATCTTAAATCGCAATGTACCATGAGTTAGAAGTGTTTCAACAAGACGCACACGAACGTTATCACCCAGCTCATAGCGTAAACTTTTTCTCTTCCCAATCATAGCGTATTGAGATAGATCATAGTAGTAATGATCATCATGTAACGATGATACCGGTATAAATCCATCAGCTCCTGTATCGCAAAGCTTTACGAATAAGCCAGAATTGATGAATCCTGAGACCTGTGCGTGAAATTCCTCCCCAACACACTTTGAAAAGTGTTCTGCAATTAGTCTAGAAACAGTCTCACGCTCAGCGATAACACTCCGCCGTTCCATCTGAGAAATATGCGCAGCAATTATTGGTAATTGACTGCATTCCGCATCCGTCAAGCCGTCTGAACCAAGATTCAACGCCCGAATAATCGCACGATGCACAATCAAATCCGAGTAGCGCCTTATGGGTGATGTAAAATGTGTATAACACTTAAGATTAAGGCCGAAGTGCCCACAATTCTGTGATGAATACATCGCTTGGGCTTGAGCTCTTAGTACAGCCTCATTTATTATCTCGGCTACTGGAGTTGTTTGAGCATCTAAAAGTATACGATTAAAAATCTTAGTATGTATTGTACCTTGCGCTGTAAATTTCAAACCTAGAAAATTTAAAATTTCTCGACACGAACGTAACTTATCTTTGGAAGGTTGATCATGTGTACGATAGATGAAAGGTATTGTACTCTTTTCCAAAGTCTCTGCTGCAGCGACGTTCGCCTGAATCATAAACTCTTCTATTAGCCCGTGCGCACTTAAACGCGTCGGTACAGCAAATTTATAAACTTGACCGTTTTCATCAAGTCTTATTCGCCGCTCTCGTAAATTAAGCTCTAGGGGATTTCGCCTTTGACGTGAATTTTTCAAAGCGTTATAAGCATGCCACAACGTTACAAGGACATTTACACTTCCAGGATGATTTTCGCAGCGTTCAATAGCATTCTCATCAATAGTTTGCTGGGCTTTTTCATAAGTCAAATTTATTGCTGAACGTATTAGAGCACGATAAATAGAATGTTGACGTTTAATTCCATATTTGTCAAACACCATTCGAACGGCTAGACAAGGGCGATCTTCAGCCTCTATTAAGGAACACAAATTATTAGAAATCATGTGTGGTAACATTGGCAAAACAAGATCGGGAAAATAGACGGAATTGCTTCGCCTGTATGCTTCACGATCAAGAGCTGTTCCATAACGGACGTAATACGCAACATCCGCGACCGCAACAGTTACAATCCATCCACCCTTGTTGGATGGATCCTCATCAGGTATGGCATGAACAGCATCATCATAATCGCGAGCATCCTCTGGATCAATCGTTACAAAAGACAAATCTCTTAAGTCAACTCGCCCATTTTGTAGAGGACTGGGCAGTGAACTGAGTTCATCTAAAACATGCTTAGGAAACTTGTTCGCAAGACCATATGAATGAACGGCTATCATGCCGATCTGACGCTTGTCATTAAGATCAGCGAGCACTTCAACAATCCGTGCTTTCTGAGTGTCAAAATTATTTTTCAGCGAAGGTTGAAACAAGACCAGATCACCATCGCCTGCGTTAACTTCATTATCAGCCGTAACGTGCCAACTTTTTTTTTGCTTTCGATGAACTGAAGTTATGAAACCTCCACCCTTACAATCGGAGTAAAAGATACCCAAAAGCGGTTGTTTTTCGTCGAGGAAGCGTTTAATGATCTCTCCTTCGTAGATGTGATAATATCTACCTTGACTTATACCAATCAGGCTAATGTGATCTAAACCGAATGATCAATATCTGCTGAACACCCTGAATTGTCAGTATGCTTTATTAGTGGAACAAAAAAAATAGCTTTTAGCTGTACTGATCCATTCCTATTCTGGAAACTGGTTTCAAAATAAGCTTGACATCGTTATTCTATTTCTTGAGAGCTACAGATGTAATTAGCTATCTATATATTTTAAAAGTCAATTTTTTCCTGTAAAATATCAGCAAAAAACTTTTTTTGCAAGACGATTGTGCTCTTAGACTGAACGCTTTAACAACATAACGTCCAACAATACTTCTATATGACTTTCATAAATCAGTTGCAATCTTATCGTGTGACGGTAGGAATTCTTTAGAAAAACATCCTAGTGTGTTTCGGAAGCAATGTTTTCTAGGTAAAGCATAAATCCTTATTTAACTCTAAAGACTAAAAATTTAATCTAAAACTAAGGTCGATCTGGCATTACTTCTTTTAGAAGCTTTCAATTTTTTTCTGATTTTGTAGACAGTGTTTTCTTCTTCGGTGACTTTTTGATAGTACGCCTTTTCTTGGATGCCGTTACACCAGTACTAGTGGATTTCGCTGTTTTCGACAACCTAGAAGCCTTAGACCCTTTAGAAGGTATTTTTGCTTGGCGTTCGGCAAGTAACTGTATAGCTTCTTCTAACTTTAACTCAGCAGGCACCTTACCGCTAGGTATTGTTGCATTTACCTTACCATACTTGACGTATGGCCCATATCGTCCGTCAAAAACTTCTATTTTACCACCGTTTGGATGATCTCCTAATTTTACCAAAGCTTCTGCCTTAGGACGAGAATACCGTTTTTTTTCACCAGCTTTTTTTTCTGCTATCACTGCTACGGCGCGATTAATACCGATTGTAAAAATTTCATCAACACTTTCAACGTTAGAATACACACCATCATGCAAAACAAACGGACCATAGGGTCCTAGACCAGTAGTGATAACCTTACCCGTCTCAGGATGGAGACCAATTTGCCGAGGTAAAGATAAAAGTTTAAGTGCATACTCGAGATCTATATTCTCCGAAACTATGCCCTTAGGTAGAGATGATCGTTTAGGCTTGTCGCCGTTTGTAGCCTCACCTAACTGAATGTAGGGGCCAAAGCGACCTACACGTAGAGTAACTGGAAGGCCTGTTTCGGGACAATTGCCGAGCAGACTACCATCAGTTATTGATGCTACCACAGACTCGTCTACTTTTTGGGAAAGTTGCCGTGTAAATCTACAATTTGGATAATCAGAACATCCTACAAAGGCGCCAAATTTTCCGGAAACTTTAAGACTCAGTCTCCCAGATTTACATGCAGGGCATAAACGCGGATCTTCCCCGTCTTGTGTGTTCGGAAAGATGTGAGGACCTAGGAGTTCATTTAACGCTTCCAACACGTCGGAGACACGTAGACTGCTAGTTTCTTCTATTGTTGCAGAAAATTCTTTCCAAAATTCGTGCAGCACATGTTGCCAATCTAACTTGCCATCAGAAATGAGATCGAGTTTTTCTTCAAGGCTTGCCGTAAAATCATATTCTACATAACGCTTAAAAAAGTTTGCAAGGAAAGCAGTTACTAGACGCCCTTTATCTTCTGGAAACAGCCGTTTGCGATCTATAGTAACATATTCACGCTCTTGCAAAACTCCCATAGTGGAGGCGTATGTCGAGGGACGTCCAATGCCTAGCTCCTCCATTTTTTTTACTAAGGTTGCCTCAGTATAGCGTGGTGGCGGCTCGGTAAAGTGTTGCTTAGCTTCAACTTCTTGATTCGTCAGAGTTTCTCCTTTCATTAGAGAAGGAAGACGACGATCGTTCTCATTAGCGTTATCGTCACGACCTTCCTCATATAGTTTCATAAAGCCGTCAAAGGTTACTACTGAGCCGGTAGCACGTAAAGTATAGGTCCTCCCATCATGACCAAGAGTGTGTATTTCCGCTATTGTTTGCTCTAAATTAGCCGACGCCATTTGACTTGCAACAGAACGTTTCCAAATGAGCTCATAAAGAGCTGCTTGATGGCGATCTAGAACATTGCTTAAGTCTTTTGGATGGCGCTTAGGATCAGTTGGTCGTACGGCTTCGTGAGCTTCCTGAGCATTTTTGGCTTTGGTTTTGTAGATCCGCGGCTTAGATGGGAGATAGCGAGATGAGTGCTCAGCTTCGATTACTTTACGTATTCCGTTAATAGCCTCTGGAATAATTTGAACGCCATCTGTCCGCATATATGTAATCAGCCCAACACTTTCTCCTGCAATTTCTACTCCCTCATAAAGTCGCTGGGCAACCTGCATGGTTTGCTTAGCGGAGTAACCAAGTTTGCGTGAAGCTTCTTGTTGCAATGTTGACGTTGTGAAAGGTGCTGCTGGGTGACGATGGACCTCTTTCTTCTCCACATTTTTAATAGTGCAGTTAGTATTAACTATAGCTTCTTTTATTGTGTTGGCCGTATCTGCATCTTTAATATCAAGTTTCTTCAAATTATTGCTATCTATGGCAACTAACTTAGTGCGGACATGATTTCCATTTTCTTGGACTAACAAAGCCTCAATTGACCAGTATTCCTCACTATTAAATAATTCAATTTCCATCTCTCTATCACAAACAAGACGCAATGCAACTGACTGAACCCGACCTGCACTGCGGGCACCCGGCAGCTTGCGCCAAAGGACGGGTGACAATGAAAAACCTACGAGATAGTCTAGAGCCCGTCGAGCCAAATAAGCATCAACAAGAGCCTCGTCTATATCACGTGGCTCTTGCAGAGCTGAGATCACTGCATGTTTAGTGACCGCATTAAATGTAATCCGTTCAACAGGAATGCCTGTTTTTAAGGCACGTTTCTCTTTCAATAGTTGAATAAGATGCCAAGAAATTGCTTCACCTTCACGATCAGGGTCAGTAGCTAAAATGAGCTTGTCTGCTGACTTGACCTCGGTAGCAATCTCTTTCATTAATTTTTCTGAGCGCGCGTCCATTTCCCAATGCATTGCAAACGCATTATCTGGTTCCACCGAACCATTTTTTGAGGGAAGATCCCGAACATGTCCATAGGAGGCTATAACTTTATAGGATGGACCTAGATATTTGTTTATCGCCTTAGCTTTTGCGGCGGATTCAACAATAAGAATGTTCATTTATTTGCTTTGGCTTTGGTAACTTGCAGCATATAAAAGCTCACTAAAGGCTAAACCTTAATCCTTGAAACAGTTTAGGATAAAGGAGTGTAGGAAAAGATGATCACTGTTAAATGTCAAGATTACTAAATCCAATAGATTGCATGACGATTAACAGTATTGCTGGATAAGCTTTCATATCTTGCTCTTGTATAATCTAAAGTACGTATTAATGCTTTAACAACTATTCCATAAGCAGCGCGCCCAATCTTGTAAGAAAATTTAGACCTTTTGATACTCGACATAACACATAAGTATTAGTGTATTGGATAATCTTTATAATTATCTAACAAATCAATTAAAAAACTACCAGCCATTTTTCTATTATCACTGGTATATGCTCCCTTAACGAATTTCCATCTAAAGTATCAAAGTTAAAGCTCGGAAACTACTAGCATTGCCGTTGTAGGCTTATCTTGGGTTCCCGCCCATTTAAAAGACGGCAAATATTCTCACGATGTTTTTTTAGCAAAAGCAAGCTTATTGCAAAAAACAATATTAATGTTGCAATGTCACCCCAAAATATACAGAACAGCTGAATCACAACCAATGCAACTAAAGCTGATAGTGAAGAATATCGAAAAATAATAGCCGTTACTATCCACGAACAACAAAACACTATCCCAGCTGGCCATAGAATTCCACTAAAAACGCCAATTGATGTAGCAACTCCTTTACCACCCTTAAAACTAAGCCATATCGGATATAAATGCCCTGCAAGAGCAGCCAATCCCGTAATGTGTCCTATTTTAAATCCTGAGATTACAACCCCTTCGGCAAATATGTTGCCGATCCACACACTCAATGCTCCCTTAAGGACATCGGCAGCAAGCGTTATAACAGCTAACAACCTATTACCTGTTCGCAACACATTTGTTGCGCCTATATTGCCCGAACCGATCTTTCGAATGTCGCCAAATCCAACTAATTTAGTCAAAATGAAACCAGTAGGAATTGATCCTAGAAGGTAAGCAGTAATGATAGATGTAATTAGCAATAAGTAATCCACGTTTCTCAACTTACATATATTACAATTGACATTTTACTTAGAACAAAAACCTCTTAAATAAGACTAATGCTCAGAGTATCTGTACACGCATTTACCATTAACCATTGTAAATAGCACAGCCCCCTGCATCTCACTTTCATCAAATGGTGAGTTTTTAGAAAGTGAACGCAAATTTTGCCGATTTACAACCCATCGCTTATATAGATCAAATACTATGATATCGGCAGGCGCACCTTTTTTCAATCGCCCCGAAGGAAGCCCCAAAAGGTCTGCTGGTCGGCTTGTCATCGCTTTGAGCAATACAATTAAATCGATATTTGAGTTATGGAAAAGCCTCAAAGCTGCAGCTAACAACGTTTCAAGCCCTATAGCGCCGTCTGCAGCTTCTACAAATGGTAAACGCTTCGCATCTTCACCATGAGGGTCGTGAGATGAAACAATAACATCGATAGTATTATCACCAACAGCCGTAATGAGTGCCAAGCGATCTTTTTCGCTTCGTAGAGGCGGACGTATTTTGAAAAATGTTCTGTATGCGGCGATATCATTCTCATTGAGAGAAAGGTGGTTAACACTAACACCACAAGTAAACTTAATACCTCTGGCGCGCGCAAAGCGGACGACGTCTATACTTTGTGCGGTTGTCAACGTACCTGCATGGTAAGGTCCACCGGTTGTCTCTACCAAACGCAAATCACGCTCTAGCATTATCGTCTCAGCGACACTGTGCACCCCGGATAAGCCTAGTCTAAATGAAAGCTCACCAGCATTCATCACACCATTGGCTGCGATGTATGGATCTTCTGGATGATGAACAACTAACGCATCCAAATCTTTTGCATAACGAAGAACCTGCTCCATTATATGACTATTTGCAATTGCATTCTTAGCATTCGAAAAAGCGATAGCACCGGCTCGTTTCAAAAGGCCCATTTCAGTCATTTCTTCACCAGCCAAGCTTTTTGTCGCAGCGGCCATGGTATAAACATTAACGATTGCATTATCTCGTGCTCTACGTTGTATGTAATCTACAAGAGCAACTTGGTCTATAACTGGATTTGTATCGGGCATAACAACCATAGTCGTCACACCTCCTATTGAGGCTGCTTGGCTCGCTGTCTTGAGGGTCTCGCGGTGCTCATTTCCTGGTTCACCGATAAAAACCTGCATATCAATAAGTCCCGGGCATAACACATGACCTTGGCAATCGAAAATCTCGAAGCCGACAGGAACTTCGGATAACAAATGGGGTCCTAAGTCTTTGATGCAACCGTCTTTAACAAGAAGTCCACCAGGCTCATCGAGTTCTGTGGCAGGATCTATAAGTCGAGCATTTACAAACGCTGTTTGATCTTTCTTCATATTCATAACAGCCTTATTGACAAGGCAAGTGATGTGCAAGCGTCTCTAATACAGCCATGCGTACTGCAACTCCCATTTCCACCTGTTCCTGTATAACACTGCGCGGATGATCCGCGACGGTAGAATCAATTTCAACCCCTCGATTTATAGGTCCAGGATGCATTATTAGCGCATCCGGCTTGGCTTGAGCCAACTTTTCATGGTCCAAACCAAAAAAGTGAAAGTATTCACGACCAGAGGGAACATATGACCCTAACATGCGCTCACGTTGCAAGCGCAACATCATAATTACATCTGCATCTTTTAGACCCACAAACATATTGGTATAGGCCTCTAATCCAAGTTTCTCAGGTGACGGCGGCAAAAGAGTAGATGGAGCGATAATGCGAACAATTGCACCAAGCGCATTTAAAACATTAAAGTTCGATCTGGCAACACGCGAATGGAGGACATCACCGCATATCGCAACGACAAGTCCTTCAATACGACCTTTTTGCCTTCGTATGGTTAACGCGTCCAAAAGCGCCTGTGTAGGGTGTTGATGCGAACCATCTCCAGCATTCACAACAGAACAGTCAACTTTAGCTGAAAGCAACTCAACCGCTCCAGCAGCATAATGACGAACAACTATGATATCCGGCCGCATAGCGTTAAGTGTTCCTGCCGTATCAATAAGCGTTTCGCCTTTCTGGATTGACGAGGTCGAGATGTTCATATTCATGACATCAGCACCCAAACGCTTGCCGGCAAGTTCAAATGAGGACTGCGTGCGAGTCGAGGCTTCAAAAAATAAATTTATAAGGGTACGTCCATTTAGCGTCGTGGCTTTTTTACGGGTTTCTAGATTTCTAACTGCGGCCTTTTCTGCCAAATCTAGAATATGCATAATTTCTGAAGCGGTCAAATTTTCACAAGTTAAAAGGTGGCGTCTTGTGAAAGCTGAATGAGTGTTTTTGGTGGCGTGTTTCATTGGCATAGTAATCAAATTTTTGCTTTGTAGCTACTGAAAAGAGCATGTTCAATGGCAATTAGAAAGTGATGCCGTAACATTTCCAATTTGGTAGCTCTCTATTAGCCAATACTCAATTGCGACCATCACAACACATACATGGCAGCAACAACGATAAATTCTATCTTGTTATTCGAAAAATTAGACTTCAAGCATCAAAACTTAATCTTTTTTTTTAACGCTTAATATATCCACCATGCGTGAATCGACATAAGCACCAACACTTTTCTGCAAAGCTGACATTTGTTCTTCACCTTCAAAGAAATGATTAGCATTATCAATAACTTCATGTTTCAACACAATCCCCTTCTGAGCTTTGGTCTTAACAGAGAGCTCTGCGACAGACGCCGATGGCACAACGCGATCGCAGTTTCCGTTAACTAATAGTCCAGAAGCCGGACACGGAGCAAGGAAAGAAAAATCATAAAGATTAGCCGGAGGCGCAACGCATACAAAAGCATCAATTTCTGGCCGCCGCATTAATAGCTGCATAGCTATCCATGTTCCGAAAGAAACACCAACAATCCAGCAAGCCTTAGCTTCCGGCTTAGCAATCTGCATCCAATCCAAAGCCGTTGCTGCATCAGCAAGTTCTCCAGGGCCGTTGTCAAAATAACCCTGACTTCGTCCAACACCTCGAAAATTAAACCGCAGTACTGAAAATCCTCGTTCTGCGAAAGTGTAATATAAATTATAGACGACCTGATTATTCATTGTCCCTCCAAACTGTGGATGGGGATGCAAAAGTAGAACAATAGGGCTTCTTGTGTCTGGCTCGTGATGATAGCGAGCCTCAAGGCGTCCAGATGGGCCGTTGATGATGAGTTCCGGCATGAGTGTTTAAACCAATATTGTTAAATTAAAATTTGGGAGCAAGGGCGTATTTACAGTCAACACATAATTCGTGACGGTATGGGAAAGCTCAGAATTCAAATTATAGAATTAACCTTGACTTCGCTGTTCAGGAATTCCATAAGATAAATAGTAACATTATACATAACACTCAAGAACTTAAGATTATATATTATTTGGTAAACGCACACGTTTTTGAAGTTTTTGTATACATAACGCTATTGCAATTTGGTTATTATTGAGCAGGTATTTTATAAATTGTCATACTAAATTTGCTAATAGATTTATGTGAAAGTTACAATAAAGAGGATTTAGAAAACATATTCTTTAATCAACATCAATTGACTTTTTCAAAGTCTGTTTAAAGCGTTGCTTTAAATTAAAGTTATAAACCACTAGGAGTTATATTAAGTTTGCTATTCCAGCAACTTTTACTGTTTTAAAATAACAACTAGTTTGAAAGTTCAAACGAACTATACACTGCAAGTGTATTGCAACTAAAAATTATTACTTTCGTACAATAATTACTAACTAGTTAATAATAGCGTATGTGTATTGCAGTTTGTGTGAAATAGGTTTAGTGCCAATTTAAATTTATAACAAACCTATGACTATAATTCATTGGAACACACATTAATTTAAGCACTATTTTACAAGTTAGGATGTTCTTTTATAATGACATCGTCCAATCGGATTTACTTGGATTACAATGCTTCAGCACCACTTCGAAATGAAGCTCGCGCTGCAATGATGTCTACACTTGACATAATTGGCAACCCTTCATCCGTTCACACGTTTGGCAGGAAAGCTAGATGCATCATTGAAGAAGCGCGAGAAAGCGTAGCGACCTTAGTAGGCGTCAAGCCAGCCAACGTGTTCTTTACCAGCGGCGCGACCGAAGCAAACAATTGGTTTTTTAGAGGTGGCTGGGAAACAGCTTTGGTTTCTTCCATAGAGCACGACTCAGTGTTAGAGCCAATTAAGAGATCGCGTATTAATATTAAACACATTTTAACTAGTAGTGCTGGTGTCGCACAGGTTGAAGAGTTAAGTGAAATGCTCTTATCAAGGAATGGCTGCAATCTTCCCATGTGTGCCAGCCTACAAATGGCAAATAATGAGACGGGTGCAATTCAACCGGTTGCAAAGTTAGCTTCTTTTTGCCGCTACTATGGTATCGCGATGCACTCAGATGCAGCACAAGCTGCTGGTCGTGTTAAAATTAAATTAGATGAACTAGGTGTTGATACACTAAGTCTATCATCACACAAAATAGGTGGACCCTCCGGCGTCGGTGCGCTTGTCATTCGTGATGGATTTGATTTACCTGCCCTTATGTTGGGTGGTGGACAAGAGCATCGAAAACGTTCCGGTACAGAAAATGTGATCGGCATTGCAGGATTTGGAGCTGCGGCAAACTCAGCAGTACGAGATCTGAAAGAGGTTTCTCGATTTAGACTTATGCGCGACAGAATTGAGCACAACATAAAGTCTATTACTCCAGAGGCTGTAATTATAGCGTCGGACGCAGATAGACTGGTCAATACAAGCTGCATATCGTTACCTGGGAAATCTGCTGAAACACTCTTAATCAAGTTAGACCTTAAAGGCTTTGCTGTTAGCTCAGGAGCGGCTTGCTCTTCAGGTAAAGTTAATTCTAGCCATGTATTGTCAGCAATGGGGTTAACCAGTGACATAATTAGAGGTGCAATTCGCATCAGTGTCGGCTGGAATTCATCCGAAGCAGAAATTAGTTCTTTGGCAGAAGTGTGGAGCAAGCTTTTTAGCTAGCCCAGGGTGCTAAAATTAAGATTGTATGATTAACGAAAATACCGGCGTCTAACGAAAGTAGCCACTAATTGGAGACATAAATGCCTGCAGTTGAGGAAACAGTTAAACAAGTTAAAAATATTGACGTAGACCTTTACAAATACGGATTTACCACTGACATAGAAACGGTCAAATCCCCAAAGGGCCTAAGTGAAAATATTATTCGCTTCATATCTGAGAAAAAAAAAGAGCCTGATTGGATGCTCGAATGGCGCCTTGATGCTTATCAGAGATGGCTTGCAATGCGTGAGCCGTCATGGGCTAAATTGAAATATCCTAAAATTGATTTTCAGGATCTTCACTATTACGCAGCCCCAAAAAATACAGATGGTCCAAGCTCATTAGACGAGGTTGACCCTAAGCTCTTAGAAACATACAAAAAATTAGGTATACCTCTGCAAGAGCAAGAAATTTTAGCTGGTGTAGATAAGCAAGGTAAAAATCAGGCTAATAGAAGTTCTTCTATGTATAATAAAGTTGCAGTAGACGCAGTGTTTGATTCTGTGTCTGTTGTAACAACTTTCAAAAAAGAACTAGCTGAGGCTGGGGTCATTTTTTGCCCAATATCAGAGGCTCTAATCAAGTATCCGGAACTTGTTCGAAAATATCTGGGATCTGTCGTTCCGAAATCAGATAACTATTACTCAGCACTTAACTCTGCGGTGTTTTCTGACGGATCATTTGTCTATATTCCGGAGGGTGTCCGCTGCCCAATGGAATTATCTACTTATTTTAGAATTAATGAAACGAACACAGGCCAGTTTGAACGCACACTGATCGTAGCTGATAGAGATTCATACGTATCATATCTTGAAGGCTGTACAGCTCCGATGCGAGATGAGAATCAGCTGCACGCTGCTGTTGTTGAAATTATTGCACTCGACAATGCTGAAATAAAATACTCAACAGTACAAAATTGGTATCCCGGTGATAAGAACGGAAATGGTGGCATTTATAATTTCGTTACAAAACGTGGAGATTGTCGCGGTCATTCCTCAAAGATTTCGTGGACCCAAGTGGAAACCGGCTCAGCTGTTACGTGGAAATATCCTAGCTGCATACTACGCGGAGACAACTCCAGAGGAGAATTTTATTCAATAGCAATTTCTAACGGTCATCAACAAATAGACAGCGGTACTAAAATGATCCACCTTGGCAAAGGCACGTCAAGCCGGATTATATCAAAAGGCATTGCCGCTGGATGCTCGAACAATACTTACCGCGGCCTCGTTTCAGCACACCGCAAAGCTACAAACACACGAAACTTTACTTGTTGCGATTCACTTTTAATTGGTAACAATTGCGGAGCACATACAGTTCCCTATATCGAAGCTAAGAATGCGTCATGCCATTTTGAGCACGAAGCAACAACTTCTAAGATTTCTGAAGACATGCTATTTTACTGCCGTCAACGAGGTCTTGATGAAGAAGAGGCCGTTGCACTCGTCGTGAACGGTTTCGTACGTGACGTCCTTCAGCAACTACCCATGGAGTTTATGGCCGAAACACAAAAGCTTATCGGTATATCCTTAGAAGGTAGTGTCGGATAAAAGTTATAAATTAAATACAGTTCATTCAAACGACCATAATTAAACAACACGCACGGAAGTAGCTAGTTGAGGTGCTAAGTGCAATCTTAACATCTCAGCTAATCTGTTCTTCAACCGTACATATTACGGGTTACGGATGAAAATTGACAAGTTTTTTTGATCGAGTTTCGCAATCATCTCAAATTATATGATTAATGTGACCGTGAAGGAGACTTAACCGTTTCGTTTCTATAAATAATTTTATTATTAAATTGTGTTTCTATCAAGATAATGTACAAAACTTCAACTCAAATTTTACTTTAAATAGTAAAAACTAAGACATTATTTTTACTATTAACACGTACAACAATATTATGTTGTTGATCTCTTCTCTATAAATTTAACGAAAACGGAAAACTGAAATGCTCGAAATAAATAACTTATGCGTAAGTCTAAAAAATAATAACACTTTAATCATCAAAGATCTGTCGCTAATTGTACCTAAAGGTGAGGTGCATGCTATTATGGGACCTAATGGATCAGGGAAATCGACTCTTGCTCATGTAATCGCGGGTAAGGATGGCTATGAAGTTACGGATGGTGAAATTATCTGGAACGGTACAAATATTTTAAATCAGACACCAGAAGAACGTGCTGCTTTCGGGGTTTTTCTTGCATTCCAATATCCTATGGAGGTTCCTGGTGTTGCTGGTCTCACCTTTTTAAGAACCGCCATGAATGCAATACGTAGAAAGAATGATCAAGAAACTCTAACTACACCACAGTTCATGCGCCTTGTTAAGCAAAAGAGCGCTGACTTACATATCGACATGGAAATGTTGAAGCGTCCCGTCAATGTTGGTTTCTCCGGCGGTGAAAAAAAACGTGCCGAAATACTCCAGATGGCTATGCTAGCACCTTCTCTTATTGTTCTTGACGAGACTGACTCTGGCCTTGACATCGATGCACTCAAAATCGTTTCTGAAGGTGTTAATACATTGCGTGGAGCGGATCGTACAATGCTTGTTATTACTCATTATCAGCGCCTTCTTGACTACATTATTCCAAATAAAGTTCATGTTTTAGCCAACGGACAAATTAAGGGAAGCGGTGATAAAAACCTTGCTTTAAAACTCGAAAAATCAGGCTACACCGCCTACGCTAATTAGATAGCTTACGCAGGAAAACTCAATGAAAGCAATCACTGAACGTACAGAGGCTGAAAAAAGTTTGATTCAGTATTTTGAACAATTTAGCGCTAAGTTGCCAGGAAATAATACTGTAAAAAATATTCGTAAATCTGCTATCGCAAGATTTAGCCAGTTAGGACTTCCTCATAGTCAAATCGAAGAGTGGAAATACACCGATCTGCGATCTATAATTACCCATACTTTTGCTCCCCCAGAACAGGAACAAGCTACATTAGATGCATTTAAACTGGACCTGCAGCTTAATCACGCTATCAATATTGATGCGACAAGATTGACTTTTGTTAACGGACAATTCGATTCAATCCTTTCAGATAAAGCTGACCTTGACAATTTTGATTTCAAACCCATAAACCTAGCTCTCAAAGAGCAGAATTTCAGCAATGCACAAAAAAAAGTTTATACTAGTCTCAATAATGATCCGATTGGAGTTTTAAATACTGCATTCATGAGCGATGGTGCATTACTAAATCTGAAATCTTCTCCCACCAAACCTATCCATATTGTACATGTCACTACGGGCAATCGACCTGCTGCAGTAACTACACGAAACATAGTATACTTTGGTAAGGGTGTTAAGGTGACATTGATTGAAAGTTTCATAACTATCGGAAGTCAACCGACGCAAGTAAATTCACTCACACAGCTTTTTATTGCCCCTAATGCTGAAGTTAACCATATAAAAATTCAACGCGAGTCTGAAGCAAGTACGCATCTCTCAAAGTGGCTCGTAAACCTTGGAGCTAAGAGCTCTTATAAAGGGTTTCAATACTCTCAGGGTGCTGAATTATCACGCAATGAAATTAATGTCAATTTCAAGGGCGCAAATGCCGTAGCTGATGTTTCAGGAATCACTCTATTACATGGCACTCAACACTGCGACACTACAATGGTGATCGATCACTCTGAACCTGGATGTGAAAGTCGTGAGTTGTTCAAATTCATCCTCGACGACTGTTCTCGGGGAATTTTTCAAGGGAAAATTATAGTCAATTCCCGCGCTCAAAAGACTGACGGCAAACAAACAGCTCAAGCTCTACTGTTATCTTCGAGCTCCGATTTTAATTCTAAACCTGAGCTTGAAATCTACGCCGACGATGTAACTTGTGGCCATGGCTCCACTTGCACTCAAATAGACCCTGAACTTGTTTTTTATTGCCGTTCTCGCGGTATTCCTGAAGCTGAAGCACGTGCATTACTCATGGAGTCTTTCGCGGCTAATGCTCTTGAGAAAGTAGTAGATGAATCGATTTCTGAAACGATCATAAAAGAAATTCGCGACTGGTTTGTCGAATTGACTACCTGTAAGGAGCATTGATAGGTGCATAATACGGAGCAAAAGTTTCATACTAAAAATAACGTTTGTGTATTTGACGTTAATCGCATACGCAATGACTTTCCTATATTATGCTGTAATGTTAATGATAAACCTTTAGTTTATCTAGATAATGCTGCGTCAGCACAAAAACCGTCAGTTGTGATTGAAGCCATGAATTATGCATTGCGACACGAATATTCTAATGTTCATCGTGGCATCCATTATTTATCAAACGCAGCCACACAAAGGTTTGAAGATACACGTGAAACATGCCGAGTTTTTCTAAATGCTCGTCACTCTGATGAAATAATTTTCACAAAAAATGCGACTGAAGCTATAAACTTAGTTGCTCTAACGTGGGGTATGAACAACCTTCAACAGGATGATGAAATCATACTATCTATTATGGAGCATCACGCAAACATTGTACCGTGGCATTTTCTACGAGAACGAAAAGGTGCGATAATTAAATGGGCACTCGTTGATGACGATGGTACGTTCGATTTAGATCAGTTTGAAAAACTGATTACTCCGCGTACAAAAGTAGTTTCACTAACTCACATGTCGAATGTTTTAGGTACTGTTATCCCAATTAAAGAAGTCATTAGGATTGCTCACCAGCATAACATAATGGTGTTTGTTGATGCAGCTCAATCTGCTGTGCACATGAGTGTTGATGTGAGAGACCTTGATGCTGATTTTCTTTGTTTTTCTGGTCACAAGGTTTATGGTCCATCAGGTATTGGCGTACTTTATGGTAAAAGAGAATTTCTCAACAACCTACCGCCCTTTTTGGGAGGTGGCGCAATGATTGAAAACGTTACAACAGACAATGTGACATATGGCCCCCCTCCTTCTCGGTTCGAAGCTGGCACTCCAGCAATTGTAGAAGCTGTCGGATTAACAGCTGCTCTCAACTACATGATTAAAAGTGACCGCCAGGCGATTGCAACTCACGAAAATAGTTTGACTTTATATGCGCAGGAACAGCTTAAAGCTTTTAACTGGCTTAGGATCCACGGTACCACACGAAATAAAGGCGGAATTGTATCATTTACAGTAGATGGATTGCATCCGCACGATATATCTATGGTCATAGATCGCTCCGGAGTAGCAATACGTGCAGGACACCTTTGTACGCAACCACTTATGCAACACTATGGTATAACAGCAATGTGTCGAGCGTCTTTTGGAATGTACAATACATTTAGAGATATTGATATTTTCGTAGAAGCTTTAGAAAAAGCGTATAATTTATTTAAGTAAAAATGGATTAATGGATATAAGTATGCATCAGGGCAACCAAATAATACTTAACACAGAAGTTGATGATACGCTTTGTAGCGCAGCTGAAGACAGAGTGCCCACTAAGTCTTTTGCTAAAGGCAGTGCATTAGTTGAAGTATCCTCTCTGTCAAGCCAAGAAATAGAGCAACTCACCTTTGATATTGTTGCAGCCATCAAAACAGTTTACGATCCGGAAATTCCATGTGACATTTATGAGTTAGGCCTCATCTACAAGATAGATATTGATGATGATCGTCAAGTTAAGGTCGAAATGACACTAACAGCACCTGGGTGTCCTGTTTCTGGAGACATGCCTGTCTGGGTAGAGAATGTGATTAATACTGTTCCCGGAGTTAATAGAACGATTGTAAAATTAACATTTGACCCGCCATGGGATATAAGCATGATGTCGGATGAAGCACGCTTGGAGCTTAACATGTTTTAATTCGAAAAACTCAAATGCTTTTGGACATTCTTTGGAATAAATAGCGTTATCAATTTGAAAATTAATAAAATACATAAATAATAATAAATTTGAAACGGAGAGTTACAATGAAAGAGGTGCAAAACTCGCGTCCGAGTATCGTAAGCCTAACTGACAAAGCAGCTGAACGAGTTCGCGATATTATAGCTAACCATCCAGGTTCTAAAGGCCTTAAAATAGGCTTGAAGAAGGGTGGTTGTGCTGGTATGGAATACACTTTAAGAGTAGTGCATGAGTCAGATAAATATGATGAAGTCGTTGAATTCGCAGGTGCAACAGTTTTTATTGACCCAATGGCTACTCTTTACATAATAGGAACAGAGATAGATTATAAAATTGATAAGTTATCTTCACAGTTTATCTTCAATAATCCTAATCAGACTTCAACCTGTGGATGCGGAGAGTCTGTAGAGCTAGAGCCGCAGAATGGTACCAGTCTAGTTGGTGTATAAATGATCAATATAGCCCTAAGGGTAAGGTGCAAGTGTTTCGATACATTGCGTGGATTTGTTGAAAAAAGTTTATCTTAGATATTTCTCTAAAAAGAAACGTCTCTTTATCAAGTCAGTAGAATTAGCGCAGGTACCGTTGATTCACCAAATCCTTGCAAAAGTCTGAAAACCTAATATAGCTCATCATGCGGAATTACGAAATTTATACCTAAGATTTCTGTGCGTTTTACAATCTTCACGATCCATTGCACTAGACACATTTTCAATAAGCTACAAAGATCGCAATATCATCAAAGTAGAAAGAAACCCTATGTCGACTTACACAGGCATACCATTGAGACATAGCTAACACTAAACTAATTTGACCCGTCACATCGATCTATGTTTGCGTTGCATGTGGTACAAAATATGGACTCATTGCTAGCAACCTACCTGCCCCCGGTGACGCAACATATGATCGGCAAGAACTAATGCTACCATAGCCTCACCCACTGGTACAGCGCGAATTCCAACACATGGATCATGCCGTCCCTTAGTAAAGATGTTAGTTTCTTTTCCACAAGAATCGATAGTGCCACGTGACGTTAATATGGATGATGTTGGTTTCACGACAAATCTAGCCAGTATAGGTTCACCGGTCGAGATTCCGCCTAAAATTCCACCCGCACGATTAGTAGTGAAATGAGGCCTACCATTTAAATTCCGAATTTCATCGGTACTTTCTTCACCTATAAGAGATGCAACGCCAAACCCATCTCCAATCTCTACGCCCTTAACCGCATTGATACTCATCAATCCTGCTGCCAATTCCTGATCCAATTTACTATATACTGGAGCACCCCAACCTGGTGGCACACCTTCAGCAACGACTTCTATTACAGCACCAACTGATGAACCTGCCTTACGAACTTGATCAAGGTAATCTGCCCAGAGCGAAACTGACTTCACATCAGGTGAAAAGAAGGGATTATTCTCAACCTCACTCCAACTCCAGTTCTCGCGGTCGACTTTATGTGGGCCAATCTGCACTAAAGCACCACGAATACTTACACCTAATAAAACTTTCCTTGCAACTGCACCGGCTGCAACTCGCATTGCAGTTTCACGAGCTGATGAACGTCCCCCGCCTCGATAATCGCGAATGCCATATTTAGAAAAATATGTATAATCTGCATGTCCAGGTCGGAATTTATTTTTGATATCACCATAATCTTTGGAACGTTGATCGAGGTTCTCAATGAGAAGAGCTAGAGGGGTTCCCGTTGTCACCTGTTCGCCGTTATCATTTTCAAAAACTCCGGACATTATTTTAACATTATCTAATTCAGCCCGCTGAGTTGTGTAACGAGACTGTCCCGGTCTACGTTTATTCAAATGAATTTGTATATCTGCCTCAGTCAAAGCTATACCAGGCGGACAGCCATCAATTACACAACCGATAGCTGGACCGTGACTTTCACCCCAAGTGGTCAAGCGGAATAAATGGCCAAAGGTATTATGCGACATGAGTTTAGATTCACTTCATTTAAAATTATATTCTTAATTAAGATCTCTTATAAAGTGTGCTGAAAACAGAAAACTTAATATTTTGTCATTATATCTATCAGCGAACGAGTATTACTATATGCCTAAATAGACTATTGCGTGAGAATTTAAAACAACTTTTACACTTGCGAAGAGTAATATTCTTCATTTAAGTGATGACAAATAGAAATGAAATAAGTATTCTTATGTAATGTTATTTGTGATTCTTTATCAATCTTTTATTTGATAAAGAATTATAACCAGTTTGTGTGTATGAAGATTTTCAATTTTAGATGGCACGTAGAAAACTTATTTAGAGCACAACGCCTTTTTATATGGCTCGGTGCATATGAAGCCAACAGTATCTGCAAAGCTTGATGAAAAAGAACTTCTGAATCCGTTGAATTTTGTTCATTAAGAGCCAACGGTGCGTTAACCATAGTCTGTTATCTAGCCGAGGCAGACTTTAAGGATGTGCGCTTAAAAAGAGCATTTTTTGCGTAAGTCCCAAGCCAGAACAGGCGAGAAGGAGCTGGGTTTACCGCACCCAGCTACTTTCTGTAGTTAGCGCTACTTCATTACTACAGGTATAGAGGTAGCTTTTAATAAATGTAAATAAAGCACACAAAACAACTTTTTTTTCAAGAAAATATTTTAGAGTTTTTCTGCAATTGACAGCTAAATATAGAGTGTTTTTTTAATTGTTTTTACGATAATTAGAGCCAACTTTCGAACTTGTTACTCAAAATATTTTTATTCTTAAAGAATTAAGTACGTTCGTTTCTCAGAAAGTTGAGTAGTTAATAATAAGCTTTATAACTCATTATTATTGCTAGTCTAGTAATGTGATTAACGTTACTACAATCAATGATCTCCAGATATTTAATTCCGCCAACGGAAATTTATCTTAATATGCTAACACTGTATCTGCCTCAGGAAGCGTTTTTTCTCATCAACGTTCTTACACATTCAATAATACCAGTACGCCAGTGAGACATGATTATACCGTAATCTTTTTTCAGTTTTTCAGAGTTAAGGCGTGAGCTAGAAGGTCTTACAGCCAATGTAAGATGTTCGATAGTTTTGATCGGATTTACTGTAACATGTGAGCCATCAAGAGTAGCTGATATTTCAAAAATAGCGCGAACCAAACCGCACCAGCTCGTTCTCCCACGACCTGCCGCTTGATATATGCCCCACGGCATTTCAGTATTAGAAGATTATAATATTTACTTGAAACATGAATATAATTGCGTTAATTATATAAAAACTGATGTTGGATTTTCATATTGATCTTCAACATCAATGGAATCACCTTTTTTGCGCTAATCTCAACATCGTTCTTACAAAATTTCTTCCGTATGGAGAGATGATCAATGACGTACGCATAATAACAAACATACCTCTAGAATTTATGACTGCCTGTTCACCAGCAAGTTCAGTGCGCTCATAAACACTAAGTGGTGCAACTGGATCAGTCTCTACATAAGGCGCTGTCTTTTTACCATCAAACACGTAGTCTGTTGAAATATGGATAAGTGGAATATTTAGTTATACATCCCCCCGGCCACTTCACCTGTGCCACTCGTGTTGAGTGCTCTGGCCGCAGCTACATCATTTTCAGCCTTATCAACTGCAGTCAAAGCAGCCGTATTGACAACTGCATTAGGTGTAAAAATCTCAAAGACTTTTGAAATAGAAGCATGATTTGTTAGGTCTAATTTAGGACGACCCAAAGCGACAAGCTACATGCTTGAAGGTGCTACAGCTTTAGCAAGTGATTGTGCGAAAGCTGGCCACTACTACCGACGATAAGTACTCTTATTTTACCACTCCGCAAGCTGTGGTGTGATTTCATCATCGTACTCTTAGTCTGCGATTAAGCATTATCCTTAAGCTCTAAAAATCAGCTTGCTCTCCTGTTTGGGTGCTTCGGAGTGGCTCCCACCAAGACCAGTTTGTCAAATACCACTTCACGGTTTTTTAATAGCTGTCTCGAAGGTTTCCTTAGCGCACCACTCTAGTTCTGTCTCCAGCTTTGTTGCATTTATCGCGTAACATAAATCATGGCCAAAACGATTCATCACATATGTTATAGGTCGATCATGCGAGTCAGCTTGAGCATTTTTCATGTCCATTATCCGGCAGATCTCTCTCACTAGATCAATATTACTGCGCTCGTTATGTGCACCTATGTTATACAATTCTCTTAGCTTACCATACTTAAGTATAAAAATAAGTGCAGCAGAGTGATCATCCACGTACAACCAATCTCTTACATTAAGTCCGTTACCAAAAATTGGTAGAGGTTTTTCATCGATAGCATTGAGTAGAAAAAGAGGTATCAGTTTTTATGGAAACTGGTAAAGACCGTAGTTATTCGAACAATTAGTTATTAATGTTGGTAAACCGTAAGTTCGATGCCAAGCCATGACAATATGATCTGGTACCGCTTTGCTTGACGAGTATGGTGAACTTGGATTATGCGTTGTATCTTCACGAAACAACCCTTTTTCACTTAGGGATCCATAAACTTCATCGGTTGAACCGTGCAAAAATCTAAAGCTATTATGTGCGAAACTTGATAACGTTGACCAGTAAGCTCGTGTTGACTCCAGAAGTGTGTATGTTCCTATTATGTTAGTTTGCATAAACTTTTCAGAAGCGAAAATTGAGCGATCAACATGACTATCTACTGCTAATTGAATGATAGCATCAGGTTTAAAACGAACGATATGATAATCAAGAACCATACGCCCACAAATATTAGCTTGCACAAATTTATAATTACATTGGGCCGCTATTATTTTCAACGAAACCAAATTACCTGCATATGTAAGGCAATCTTTATTAAGCACGTTATAGCCAAAATGATTAATCAAATATTGGCAAAGCGCGTATCCTATAAAACCTGCCCCCCTGTCACGATCACTCGCATTGCTATAATGTACTGATCTCTAGTGTTAGCACAATTTTGATTTCTAGTCTCGTCAAAGATTATGTAAAATAAACCAACATAATGTTGAATAAAATGAAACATATTTCACTCACGAAACAGGTCACATTACGTTTATGTATTCTTTTTTGCTACTGTCCAATAACTAGAAACCTTAGACAACTCACTTAGTAACGGGTGGCTTTGGTCCTCAGCCGAGAGAATAGCTTCACCTGAAGCTAAAGGCCACGCTATATTTAAAGCGACGCCATTCTGTAGAATTCTTCCATTACGTTTCAGCGCATAAAAATCAGTAACGTTGTTAATAACCTCCGTATACAGCTCAAGTGTAGAAAAGCCATGAGCAAAACCAACAGAAATCCAAAGTTGTTCCCGATTTTTAGCTGATAGTATACGACTGACGTGTTGACCAAACGTTGGTGACCCTATCCTTATATCAAAGACAACATCGAAAATCGCACCACAAACCACACACGCAATCGCATGACTAATCACCCAAAATAATCACCAAACAACTCACTCAACACATCACATAAACACATC
>JABSQE010000015.1 GCA_013214245.1 Hyphomicrobiaceae bacterium | reverse complement strand
GGTCTCAGGCTACTTTTGCTTCGGATGTGGTGATCGATAAAAAAAGCGCATTAGTTACACGAGAAGTAGACGGCGGTTTAGAAAAATTGCGTATTTCACTACCAGCTATCATTACCACAGATTTACGGTTAAACGAACCACGTTACGCATCGTTACCCAATATAATGAAAGCTAAGAAAAAGCCTATAATTACTAAGAAACCTGCAGATTATAACGTCTCTATTACTCCTCGACTAAAAGTGCTAACAACAGTTGAGCCTACTAAACGCCAGAAAGGCTTGATTGTGGAAAGTGTTCCACAACTTGTCGCAAGACTTAAAGATAAAGTAGGATTGAATTGAATATGACTACTCTTCTGCTCGCAGAGCATAACAACAATAAACTTAATTCCGCAACAGGTAAGGCCCTCTCAGCTGCGTTAGCACTAGGTGACGAAGTCCACATTCTCGTAGCTGGATCAAACTGTCGTAAAGCAGCGGAAGAAGCTGCAAAGCTTGAAGGTGTGAATAAAGTCCTGATCGCTGACTATGTTCACTTGGAGCACCAGCTAGCAGAGGAGGTAGCAGTACTACTCGCTCACTTAATGGAATCGTATCAAGCGCTCGTATCTGCTGCAACGGCCCGTGGTAAAAATACATTACCTCGAGTTGCAGCACTATTAGATGTAATGCAGATTTCAGACATTACAGCAGTGAAGTCATCGGATACATTTGAAAGACCAATATATGCAGGTAGTGCAGTTCAAACAGTTCAATCAATAGACTCGAAAAAAATTATTACCGTCCGTACTTCTGCCTTTCAATCACCAGCTATGAATGGTGCTACAGAGATCGAAGAGATCACAGTGCCTAACCCCCTTTGTATTTCGTCATTTGATAGTGCTGAACTTGCAAAATCAACTCGCCCCGATTTGACATCTGCAAGAATAATTGTGTCAGGTGGTCGTGGCCTAAAATCTTCTGAAAACTTCAAACGATATATTGAGCCGCTGGCGGACCTTCTAGGTGCTGCAATTGGGGCAAGTCGTGCAGCAGTTGATGCTGGTTATGTACCAAACGATTTACAAGTTGGACAAACTGGCAAAGTAGTGGCTCCAGAACTTTATATCGCCGTTGGTATATCAGGTGCAATCCAACACCTTGCAGGCATGAGAGAATCTAAAATTATAGTTGCGATTAATAAAGATAGTGATGCTCCAATATTCCAAATAGCGGATTACGGCTTGGTGGCTGACCTCTTCGAAGTTCTACCAAAGCTAGAAGCAGAGATTGCTAGATTTAGAAAGTGATATAGTTTTAAGAATTAAATCTTTAGTTTTAATGTTTATTCAGCTGGAGAATAGAGTATCTGCAAGTATGGTAACCATTTATCTCTCTTACTTAAATGACGTAAAAAAGTTGATTTCGTTATGGAAAATATTCAGAAAAATTTTACTCTATAAATAAAGGTAGATTTATTTTCGAAATGGTATGATTCTATCGTCATCCCACATTTAATACACTTAACAGTACAACTACTTTGGTCATATTTGACTAGTGAAGGAGGCAATTACGGAAAATAAAGACTTTAAAAGTTTTTCAAGAAATCGCGCCTTTACGTGTAACCCTCTGCAACATTAACATTTAACTTATCTTGTACAACTCTACCAATTAGCTAGCGGCGCAGACGGAGCTTTATAATACATTCATTGGCATGTGATTTATAAATCCAATATAGATAATGCAACTAATAGAACTAATTTCAGTATTGCATACAGATGACGAAGTGCTAAAGGCTAAAAACAATGATAAAATAACTTCTGAGAAACATCGGTTGTATGAGCGGATAAATTAGATAGTTATCATACACCACATTGAGATGCGTATATTTGACAACTCCTAATGAAATTTATTTTTTTAAATCAAATAATTGGTTCATATTCTAAATTAAATAATAACTTCATGATTAGATAGTTTAATACTTCTCCGACAGGAAAGTTTGTTAGTTTCTCGAACTGTGAGTTATTTTTAAGTTAGAAAACTTAGATTATTTAGTGGCTAAAAATTTTGAACTTCTATCAGTTACTATCACTATTATAAATCTTAGATCATCCAGATATTGCAGGCTTTGATCTTATTTAATTTTTTCTTAGGTGCTCAAATCTATATAGCATATAATTTTATTATATATTACAATCTTTTAAAGTAGCTATTCTTAAAGTATTTGCATATACGCAATTAAAGTTAATAAATATTTTTCTACACACATCTGAACACGTCCCTAAACCTTGCAAAAGAAACAACTCAGCTCATTCAATTTTAGTTCTTTTGTTTATAAACTGCTTTTTCAAAATTAGTCACCACCAATATCATTTTCATTACAAATCCCCGTCTTATATAAATTAATCTTAATACTGATCGTATATTGCAGAGTTTGGCAAAATGCTAATTTAAAGTAAGCTAAGTCTACAATTAAATTTTAGCGCCCAGACAAATAATTAATAATTTATCATTTCATCCTGAGCATGTTTCTAACAGCAAGACCAATAAGAAAAATTAGAATCAAAGACAATGATTTTTGTATCATAGACCATGTAGTAACCCAAATGGGTATAATCGGTGTTTGGTTACCTACTTTATCCTCAACAACGCCGTATAAACAACCATAAGTTCTACGTGGGCTGTCAGGTCCGCCAATGCCACCAAGAACCGAACCGTTTACCGTTGCCAGGTGCCACGCCTCAGATATAACATCTGTACCAGTTTGCATCGCCCGATCTACTGGTTTTCTATTCCCAGCTACTAGCTTGCTGCATGGCACTTCTGTGCTTAAACCTGGTGTTACATGAAACATCCATGACACAAACCAATCTTGTCTTCTTTGCTCTACAGTTCGACTTTCACCAAAATAAATTGCTGCAGAGATATAAGTTAGTCCTATTAGCCAGGCTAAGGGTAAGACCGCTGAACGCCCATAGCTTGATGTCAAACCGTAAGCAACCCCGAACCAAAAACGAAAAAAGCTTCGCCATCCCGCTTGTGTATTTACGGGCCTTGGTAAATACCAATCACTTGCAAAACGAGCAGAGCAAATTTCCATTGGAAAAAAAATTTGCTCTCGTTCATGATCATGGCCCTGAATAGCTAATCGTTTTAAAGCTCGCCAGCGCGCGGGAACATCGGGATCTCCACTAGAAAAACTTTTAGATTGGTTTGACCATCTCTCACGCCAGTTAGCTCCTTCAGGTTCTACGTGAACATTATCTAGGCGCGGAGCCTCTTCAAAATGAGCCTGGATGAAATCAGGTGCCCGCCAAAATTTGGCATTAGCTAACGTAAATCCCCGACTTGCGTGAATAGCTGCAAAGCTCGCTAGATCTTTGAACTGAGTTTCTTCAAACGTTACGTACTCATTAAAGGTTGCTTGGTCGAAATTTACTCGTTTTTCAAAAACTGTTAAGTCTCTATCTGCTGAAGCCCGATTAAACCAGGCATCTCCTTCAAATTTAGCACTTTTAAAGTCGGCTTCTCTGCAGAACGTAGCGCTTCTGAAATAAGTATCGCCACTGAAACCTGTACTTCTGAATGAAGCTGATCCACTAAACGACGCACTTCTAAAGGAAGCTGACCCTTTAAAAGTCGCAGTCCTAAATTTTGCAGCACCGCCGAATATCCCTCTTCGAAAGTCAGCAGCACCTTTAAAAACAGTAGTTCTAAAATCTGCAGCACCACTGAACATCGTACTGCTAAAATCAACAGCTTTGCTAAACACCGAAGTTCTAAAATCAGCATCACCACTGAATGATATATTCCTAAAGTCGATTGCACCCAAGAAAGTTGCTGTTCTGAAGCCAGCACCCCTATTAAATGATACGCCTCTAAATGATGAGTCCCCGCTTAGAGCCGTACCGCAGAAATCTGCAGTTCCATTAAAAACTGCATTACTGAAATCGGAAACTGCTTTAAGAGAAGCATCTGTAAAATTAGCTCCCAATTCAAACGACGCACTCTTGAAATCAGCAGCCCCTGAAAATACTGCACTTCCAAATATAGCTGCCCCGTGAAACGATGTGCTACTAAAAAATGCTGCTCCTGAGAAAGTCGCACATCTAAACTTTGCAGCTCCAGTGAAAGAAGCACCTGTAAAATAAGCATCTCCTCCAAACGCCATAGTCCTAAAATCAGTAGTGCTTTTGAAAGTTGCACGAGTAAAATTGGCGAACATATCAAACGAAGTGGCCTTAAAATCGGCAGATCTGGCAAACGTTACACTTCTAAAATTGGCAGCGCCGAAAAAATGTGAATTATTAAAATTAACTGTCTCATCGAACGTTGCTCGAGTAAAGTCTACATTCCATGGAAATATCCAACCATTGAAATCCACTTCACTAGTAAATGTGAATGGATCTTCCTTTGTTGAAAACTGTATAGATGCTTCGTTAACCCAACTCCGTGTCTGATCATTTCTAGGATCAGTGCTTAGAACCATTGACCACAGGCCAGAACTCTCTAACTGCCTACGCTTAACGAGCATATCCTCGGCCCAGGCGTTCCAATACTCTTTACCCTTACGAAATAGCTCAAGCGTTTCGATTCGATTCATTAGATGATGACTTATCTAAACCTGCAAAATTTACAGGAACATTGTTGAAATTTAGAAGTATTAAAATTTACTCATTAAGTAATTAGAGTATTAGAAGCTGTTCATTTCTTGTCCGAACTGCCGTTTGTGGCAGCAAAACTTAGACTTTGCAGTCTAAAAAGGTAACTATTTTATACTCCAAAATCAGATACAAAACTTATATTAGGTACACTCAAGAACGATTTATATTAAGCTATTAGCAGAAAAACTTAATTTCTAATATGTCATGTCAATAACATCTATTAAACTTTACATCATAAATTGCAATAGAAGATGTAAAGATAGGGCTAGAAGATACTCAAATAATAATACAATAATTTTTTCCTAAAAAAACCATAATATTCTACTAATTCAATTATTTTGATTGGCATAAATCGTCTTATCACGTTATGCTTGTGCTACTTATTATGCATTTCACCGACGATAAAACAATATTTAAAATAGTTTTTAATAAAGACGGCAAATTCTCTATAATAACAAAAAATGTTAATGTTGAGCCAAGTTATGGTAATTACCGTTAATCGGGTTAACGTCAACATCATCAGCCTAACAAATAAATCAACAATCAACCATTTTAATCTTCATGCTATAGCTCAGCTAATCTTTTAATTTACGTACACTTTGGTTGTCGCAATTAAAACATGATTTCTGAACTTCAACGACATGGGTCCAAATCCTAGTGATGCTAACACTACCTTGCGTTGGTATTAGCTGCATCGCGAAACAAAGCTTTGCGTTTAAATAGATCTCCATTAATAACTTTAGGTACAGAAAGGTCCGATAGGCTAATGTTTGTACTCCTGCCTTGGATGTCTGTTGTAGTCCAACCAACGAGATGAGCTTCAGGCTGAAGCCCAACTATAACTTTAATACTTCCTGTCGATACTGAATTTTTATCAGAAATCTTAATAGATATCTGTGATTCACTTGAAAAAATCTCGGCTATATGCGCATCCTTGAGAAGATCAACGTTGTTCCTTAACAAAATCCGAAATGGTGTACTACTCAATTCATAAACATCCTCATTACGAAGATCCAGATCCTGTATTGCAAGAAATCTACCATCTGAAATTATCACCTTCCTACTTGGGGCGGAATAATCAAAACGAAACCTTCCTGGCTTTTGAACGAAGAACCTACCCTTTGTTATTTGCATGTCAGGGTCTACCTGGACAAAACGGCCCTGCAAATTAGTGAGCTCGTTGAAATAAGTCTCAACTATCTTGACCACAATAATTTGTTCTGGTGTAAGCGATAATTTTTGACCAGCATTATCTTCTGTATCGACTTGGCTCTGCCATGCACCACCTACCGGATCTGAAGATATTGCTTTTGTAAATTGTGCACATGGGATGAATCCTAATGCTAAAAGAATAGATAAAAGACCAGATCTAGAACTCTGAATTCTCAAAGCAAGGGAGTTAAGTCTTATTCTGAAATATTTCATTAAAAATAACTTTTCTAAAACGAACTTTTTACTAATAATAATTCGATCTTATAAATATTTTCTCAAACTATTTCAATAATACAGCATGCTATTCTAAAAATATCATCTGCTTGACTTACTAAGTTTGCCGGACCGAACTGGTGAATTTTCATAAAATATTTTTTAAAATAACGGTTACAGAACTTCATAGTCATTAGTTCTATCGATAATTCTCATAATTTAGTTAAATCATTTAAGTTAAGAAACTACAAAAAGACTATATAATGAAAAAGATATTCAAATAAAATATTAATTTATTAAGAACAATTTTTTGGTGAACTCAAAAACTATCTTTTAATTTTATTATTTAAAGTCAGGATTTAACTTTTTAGCAATGTCCATATATACAAGCTGAATTTGATGTATCAATTAATTCTATTAAATCTTGTGCATAATTTGACCTTCCTTGCATCCTGAGCGTATGGGTCACAGTCTCAACTTCATTATCAGACACATGAGGTCCGTGTGCCCGGATCATTGCTCTATTTCCATTGGTTAACAGCAAATCGCCTTGTCCTAACAATTGCTCAGCTCCCGAGCAATCCAATATCGTACGACTATCTATTTTAGACGATACTTTGTAAGCTAAGCGTGTTGGAAAATTAGCTTTAATTGCTTCTGTGACCACGTCGACTGAAGGACGCTGTGTTGCCATAATTAGATGAAGACCCGCAGCACGAGCCATCTGTGCCAAACATTTTATCAAAGTATCAACTTCTTTACCTGCAACTGCCATTAAATCCGCGAACTCATCAACTACAATAACGATGTAGGGTAGTGGTTCAAAATTCAGCTCATTTTCTAGAAATTTTGCATCTCCAGTTTTCGGATCGAGTCCTATTTGTACTTTTTTTCGAATCGGCATGCCTGTTTGTCGTGATTGTCGTATCCGGTTATTAAAAGCCTCAATTGAGCGAACGCCCATTTCAGTCATTTTTTTATAGCGATCTTCCATTTGCCTAATAGCCCATTGCAAAGCTAAAACTGTCTTATTTGGATCTGTAATGACCGGAGATAACAGGTGTGGAATCTCGTTGTAAAATGATAGCTCAAGCATTTTAGGGTTGATTATAAGAAGTCGGCAATTACTAGGAGACTTGCTATAAAGTAATGATAAAATCATTGCGTTAATTCCAACTGATTTACCAGATCCAGTTGTTCCAACAACAAGCAAATGAGGCATACTTGTTAGATCAGCAACGATCGGTTTACCATCGATTCCC